>NZ_JBFRDQ010000311.1:0-2637 GCF_052113865.1 Allobosea sp. TAB14
TCGGGGTCTTCTATCTGTCGTTCCCTTCCGCGCATTTGCGCGGCTTCCCCGATTAGGGCTTCGAGAGGCGTGGCGATGCGGCGAAGTGCGCTTGTAGGCCGTCTTCTCGGTGCAACCACGTTCTCATCCGATGGAAACGGCGCGGCCCATCGCCGCGAGATCATCGTCGCAGTCGCTTTGGTCGGCGACGCGTTCGTGGCGCTCATGAAGTTCGCCGCCGCCTATGCCACGGGCAGTTCGGCCATGTTTGCCGAGGGCATGCATTCCGTGATGGACGGGGTGACGGAAGCCGCTCTGCTCTATGGTGTTCTTGCCTCGCGCAGGCCAGCGACCTCGCATCATCAGCTTGGCTTCGGTAGGGAGATCTTCTTCTGGAGCTTCGTTGCCGCACTTCTGATCTTTGCGGCTGGAGCCGGGAGCGCGATGCATGACGGGGTCATGCAGATCATGGCTCCCCAGCCGATCACCAACGCCAGAATCAGCTATTCGGTCCTGTTCTCGGCGCTGGTCGTGGAGGTCGCGTGCACGGGCTTCGCGCTGTGCCACGCTGCTGGTTCCACCAAACCGAACGTTCTCGTCAATTATGTCCGCTCGACGCGCGATAGCGCTTCCCTAACGATATTGTTTGGTGGGGCGGCCGGTATCGTCGGGCTCTTCCTGGCTGCCACCGGCATAGGCCTTGGCATGCTCTTCGACCAGCCGTCGCTCGATGGAATGGCGTCGATCGGGATCGCGACCCTCCTGGCTTTGACCGCGGTCGTCCTGGCGGCTCAGGGCCGTTCGCTTCTCATCGGTCTTGCGGCATCTCCGGCCAAGGTCCGTGCCATCAAGGAGTTGGCTGCGAGCGTCGAGGGAATCGAGGCCGTCAATGGCGCCATTACGGTCCAGCTCTCCCCCGATCAGATTCTCGTCGCGCTCAGTCTTGCGATGACGCCGGCAATGCGGACGGCTGACATTGAGGATGCCGTCGTCTTGCTCGACGTCGCGATGAAAACGAAGCATCCAGAGATCGCCGCGCTGTTGGTCAAGCCGCAAAGTCGGCAGCATTACGCCGATCTCGGAGCGGATCATATCTGGTGAATATGTCGTTGCGAGTCGCAACACGCGGTACACGTCAGTATAATTGCAGCAAGCAGGCAACCGAGTAGATCATATCCGTGCCGATTTTATACAGGGATGGATCGATATGAGCATTGATACGCTATTTTCTCCTGCGAGTTTTGGCGCTTTATCGCTCAAAAACCGCGTTGTGATGCCTGCGTTGTCGCGGATGCGCGCCACCCCCGACGGCATACCGCAATTGATGAGCGCCACATATTATGCTCAGCGCGCCTCCGCCGGATTGATCGTGACGGAGGCAACGGCGATCAGCGTGCAAGGTCATGGCTATCCGCAGATGCCCGRGATTCACACCGCCGAGCAAATGGCAGGGTGGCGCCAAGTGACCGACGCCGTTCACGCCCAGGGCGGGACGATCGTCCTCCAGATCGTCCATCACGGCCGCTGGTCGCATTCGTCCTATAATCCCGATGGCAGCCTGCCCGTGGCACCGTCGGCGATTGCCGCCCCCGGGATGGCCTATATTCCGACCTTCGAGCAACGTCCCTACGAGACGCCGCGAGCCCTGGAGTTGGCTGACATGCCGGGCATTGTGGCGGACTTCCGGCAGGCTGCCGCAAACGCGATGGAAGCCGGATTCGACGGCGTCGAGATCCACGGGGCCAACGGTTTCCTGCTCGACCAGTTCCTGCAGGACGGCAGCAACCATCGCATCGATGCCTATGGTGGATCGATCGAAAACCGAAGCCGCTTTCTGCTGGAGGTCGTGGATGGAATCACGGCCGATATCGGGGCCGACCGCACCGCGGTCAGGCTTTCGCCGCATGGCAACCTGGGAGGTCTCAGCGACAGTGATCCGGTGACGCATTTCAGCTATGTCATCGGCGAGTTGAACAGATACGACCTCGCCTATCTCCATCTCATCGAGCCGCGCGGATCTTCCGCCGGCATCGGCGATGACGCCAGCATCGACAGCGCCGACAATCTCAAGCTCTTCGCCGGGCTGTTCTCCGGCCCGGTCATCACGGCCGGGGGCTATACGATCGGAAAAGGCATCACCGCGCTGGAGACGGGACTGGCCGCCGCCGTTGCTTTCGGCCGCATGTTCATCGCCAATCCGGATCTTCCGCGACGCATCCGCCTCGGAGCGGAACTGAGCGCATTCGACCGGTCGACGGCCTATGGCGGGGGTGAGCACGGCTACACGGACTATCCCTCACTCGACGGAGACGCGCCCGCCCGCGAGCCCGCAGCGCACGCCCAGGCGACCGCGTCATGAGCTCGGCCGGCGGCATAGCAGGTGTCGGGACTATTCCCGGCCAGGCCTGGTTCGACATCATCAAGCGCCCGACGGTGGAAGAGTTCGCCGCCGCGTTCTCTCCGAACGCCGTTCTTGAGGCATCGGTGGTCAGCGGCGTGGTCCGGGGAGCGACCGATATCCGACATGTCTTCAACGCGACGCGCGCCATGTACGACAAGATCGCATTCGTGCATCAAGCCGACGATGGCGCGAGCACCTATCTCGAATGGGAAGGCAGCTTCCATGGCCGGCCGGTCGCCGGCGTCACGATTCTCGCG
>NZ_JBFRDQ010000312.1:0-2635 GCF_052113865.1 Allobosea sp. TAB14
GCCCCGCGTCGAGAGCTGCAGCGGGTGGCTGGCGTCGCCATGGGCGAACAGCGCCTGGCCGGCCGCCAGCGTCTGGCGGCCATGGGTGCCGGCGTTGCCGACAACCAGCTTGAGATCGAGCTTCTCGGCCTTGAAGAAGCCGCGCGCCTCGGCGATCGCTCCGAGGGCATAGACGGGTGTCTGCGGCCCATAAGCGAGCGAGGCTGTCGCCGATTGGGCGCCTGCCGCGGCGGGAATGAGGCCGGCCATTGCGAATGAACCGCCCCCCGCCAGCAGGTCTCGACGTGTGATCTTCATGGCGTCCTCCCTGGACATTGTCAGTTCGCGGTGCCGGTTTTCCGGTCTTGCAGTTCGGCCAGCACCTCTTCGGTGTGCTGGCCGATCATGGGTGGATCGCGGCGCTTGGTCAGGCGGCTGCCGTCGAAGGTGAAGGGCAGCGCCGGCGTCTTGACGGTGCGCCCGTCGTTCAAGGTCAGCTCAAGCAGCCCCTGCGAGGCGTTGAGATGCGGATCGTCGAACAGGTCGCCCGGCGTGTTGACCGGCGCGAAGGGCAGTTCCAGCCGCTCCAGGATGGTGCTGATCTCGGCTAGGTCGTAGCCCGCCACGATCGACCTGATCTCGGGGATGATCCAGCCGCGATTGTCGACGCGGCCCTGGCTGGTCGCGAGCCGCGGGTCACCAAGCCAAGCTTCGCGGCCAAAGGCGCGGCAGAAGCCTTCCCAATGTTCCTCGCCGACGATCGAGATGAAGATCTTGTCGCCGCTCTTCGTGTCGAACAGGTCGTAGACCGGCCAGGGCGATTCCTTCACCGACCACGGAACGGAGCGCTCGCCCGTGACGCTTTCGAACATCATCGCCTGCGCCATCAGGAAGACATTGTTCTCGAACAGCGCGCTCTGGATGTAAGCCCCTTTGCCAGTGCGCTCGCGCTGGGCCAGCGCCGCCTGGATCGCGATGACCCCGAACATGCCGCCCATGATGTCGTTGACGGAGGCGCCGGCGCGCATCGGCTTGCCGGGAAGCCCCGTCATATAGGCGAGGCCCCCCATCATCTGGACGACCTCGTCGAGCGCGAGGCGGTTCTCGTAAGGGCCCGGCAGGTAGCCCTTCAATGAGCAATAGATCAGGCGGGGCGCGTCGGGGGCGAGCGTCTCGTAGTTGAGGCCGTATCGGGCCAGCAGCCCCGGGCGGAAATTCTCGATCAGCACGTCGGCGCGCACGATTAGCTCGCGGGCGGTCTCACGCCCCTCAGGCGTCGCCGTGTCGATGACGACGCTGCGCTTGTTGCGGCTATAGGTGTTGAAGAAGCCGGAGGCGACGCTCTTGAAGAAGCGTGTCCGGTCGCCCTTGGACGGCTCGACCTTGATCACGTCGGCGCCGAGATCGGCGAGGATCATCCCGCAGGATGGCCCCATCACCATTTGCGAGAACTCGATGACCCGGACCCCTTCGAGCGGCAGCGGGTTCACGCGGCCACCCCATAGACCTTCGGCAGCCCGGCCTCGCGGACATGGCTGCGGATACGTTCCTCCGGCAGGGCTGCGGCGAGTATTTCGGTGGCCGCGAGCAGGTGTTCGAGATCGATCCCGGTCCGCAGGCCCATCTGCTCGAGCATGAAGACCAGATCCTCGGTCGCGATGTTGCCGGAGGCGCCGGGCGCGAAGGGGCAACCGCCGAGCCCGCCGCAGGCAGCGTCGAATCTGGTGACGCCGGCCTCTAGTCCCGCCAGCACATTGGCGAGGCCGAGCCCCATCGTGTCGTGGAAATGCAGCCGGATCGGCATCTCCGGGCCGACCGCGCTGCGGACGGCCTTGACGAGCGAACGGACGAGCCGCGGATCGGCGTAGCCGACCGTGTCGGCGAGGCCGATCTCGTCGACGCCGCGCCGAGCCAGCGCTTCGGCGACCTGGCAGACATCGCGTTCGGCGACACGGCCTTCGAGCGAGCAGCCGAAAGCGGTCGGGATGCCGCCCATCACATGCGGTGCTTTGGCCTGTTGCTTCGCCTGCGCGACGATGGCGCCGACGATCTCCGCCTGTTCCTCGCGGGTGCGCCGCGTATTGGCCATGCTGTGGCTGTGGCTGGCGGAGACGATGCAGTAGAGCATCTGGGCTCCGGCCGAGATCGCACGCTCGGCGCCCTTGGCGTTCGGCACCAGCGCGCCGACCCGCCATTGCGCGCTGACCGCGCGCGCGGTTTGCACAAGTTCCGCTGCATCGGCGAATTGCGGGAAGGCCTGTGGTGGCACGAAGCTGGTTGCGTCGATTTCGCCGAAGCCGCACCGCGCCAGCGCCTCGATCCACTCCCGCTTCGTTTGCGTCGGCATCACCTGCCGCACCAGTTGCAGCCCGTCGCGGGGGCCGACCTCGCAGATTTGGACGTCGCGCATAGCCTACCCTGAGCATTATTTTGACATTTGTTGCTATAAAGTACAAAACCTGCGATTGGATTGTCAATCGCCGTCCGGGGCATAGAGTCCCGCGCAGGCATCGTGGCGGGCAGGGCATGGACGAAGGGATTTCGACTTCGGCAAAGACGATCGAGCTCGCGGGCCAGATCATCGAAATCGCCCGCAGCGAGAACATCCGGCGCGGCGAGCGGCTGTTCGAGCATCGACTCGCCAATCGCCTTGGCA
>NZ_JBFRDQ010000313.1:0-2599 GCF_052113865.1 Allobosea sp. TAB14
GCCTGCGCCCGTGCCGCCGCCGGCAGCACAGCCCGGCGTGCCCCCGGTGCAGCGTCCGGCCGTTCCGCCTGCGCCGCAGCCCGGCGCTCAGCCGACCCAGCGACCCGTGCCTCCCGCGGCACCGACGGCTCCGGCTCAGCCCAACGCGGCTTCGCCCGGTGCGCCCCAGCCCGGCCTCAGGCCGGATCAGCGCCCGGCTGCGCCCGGTGCGATCCCGTCCGCCCCGCAATCTGGCGCGCAGCCCTCACAGCGCCCCCTGCCGCCGCCGGGAGCGCCCGCGCAACCCGGAGCACCCGTGCAGCGGCCCGTGCCTCCGCCCGCGCCGACGGCTCCGGTCCAACCCAACGCGGCGACGCCGGGCGCGCCCCAGCCCGGCCTCAGGCCGGATCAGCGTCCGGCTGCCCCCGGCGCGATTGCGCCTGCGCCGCAACCCGGCGCGCAGCCGACGCAGCGTCCCCTGCCGCCTCTGGGAGCGCCGGCTCAGCCGAACGCCGCTACACCCGGCGCAACCCAGCCCGGCACCCGGCCCGATCAGCGGCCCGTGCCGCCGATTCCGCCCGCCGTTCCCGGCCAGCCCTCGACCCCGGCTCAACCGGGTGCGGTTCCTCCTGCTGCGGCCCCGGTTCAGGGCCAGCCGAACCCGGCCGTGCCGCCGGGAGCCGCGCCCGGTGCCGTCGTGCCCGGCCGTCCCGGCGTCGCCCCGCCTGCGCCTGGCGCCGTGCAGGGGCAGCCGCCGGCAGGTCTTCCCGGCCAACTTCCCGGTCAGCCGCCCCAGCGTGAGGGGCGTCGCGGCGGCATTTCGCCCGGCGTCGCCGGGGCGATCGGCCTCGGGGCCGGCGTCATCGGCGGTATCATGGCGACCCAGGGCGCCGAGCGCTTCGATGACATCCGCAGGGAACGGCAGGAGCAGCGCGAAGGTGACCTCACCATCATCCGTGAACCCGGTCGCACCATCATCCGCGACGATGACGGCCGYGCCATCATCCGCCGCGACGAGRMCSAGCGCTTCCGSGAYCTCGGCTGGCAGGGCCGCGCCGAGCGCCGCGACGGCGAGACGCGCACCGTCTTCGAGCGGCCCGACGGAACGCGCATCGTCACCGTCACCGACGAGGAGGGCCGGCTGATCCGCCGCAGCCGCATCGGCCGCGACGATCGCGAGGTGATCATCATCGACAACACGCTGCGGGACCGTCCGGGGCGCTTTGCCGACGATGTCGTGGTGCTGCCCCCGCCGCCGCTGCCGATCCCGCGCGAGCGCTATATCGTCAATGCGGACCAGGCCGATGAGAGCCTGATCTACGAGACGATCATGGCCCCGCCGATCGCCGCGATCCCGCGTCGCTACACGCTGGACGAGGTCCGCTACTCGCCCGACCTGCGTGCCCGCATGCGCAGCGTCGATATCGACACGATCAACTTCGAGACGGGCTCCTGGCAGGTCACGGCCGACCAGGCGCAGCGCCTCGCGGTGATCGCGGATTCGGTGCGGCGTGTGCTGCAGGGCTCGCCGAACGAGGTCTTCCTCGTCGAGGGCCATACCGATGCCGTGGGTTCCGACATCGACAACCTCTCGCTCTCCGACCGCCGGGCCCAGTCCGTCGCCGAGATCCTGACGCGCGACTTCCAGATCCCGCCCGAGAACCTGACGACCCAGGGCTATGGCGAGCAGTATCTGAAGGTGCAGACGCAAGCTGCCTCGCGCGAGAACCGGCGCGTGACGCTGCGGCGCATCACGCCGCTGCTGACGGGCCAGAGTCGCTGATCGGCGCGGCGTCGACACGCCGCTGTCGCACAGAGCGGGGCTGCACAAAGTGCAGCCCCGCTCTTCGTCGGAAGCAAGGAACCGCCGCTTCGCTTCGCCAGTTTCATCGTCCGGAGGAGTAGTCCGAAGGGAGATGAAGCCATGAAGAAGCTCTCCTTGATGCTGACATGCCTGGTTCTGGCCGGATCGCTTCTGGCGCCGGTCGCGCAGGCCCAGAGCACCCCGTCGCCCGGCCCGGCCGTCAAGCAGCGGGCTCCCGGCGTGCCGATTGCCCCGCAACCGGGGGAGGTTTCCCGCTTGCGGTCCGAGGAGCGAGGGCTGTTCCATCAATACGGGCGCGTGGCGCAGGACGGRCGCGCGGCGCAGGAGGCCAATCGCGATCTGCCGATGCCGCGCGGCGTGCCTTCGATCATCGCGCCTTGAGAGGCGTTCAGGATTGTTCAACGCTTGCGGCCTAAGCATGGCCGCATGAGTGACGTTGCCGCCATCGCCCAAAGCCTCGTCTCGATGCAGTCAGCCTCGACGCAGCAGGCCCTCGGCACCGAGATGCTGCGGCAGAATGCCGAGGCCGAGCGCGGCGTCGTCGCCATGCTCGAGCAGGGCGCTGAGCAGGCGAAGGCCGTCCTCCCCGCAGGCCAGGGCCTGCAGGTCGATCGCACAGCCTGACGTTTTTTGCATGCCGGCCCCTGCGTGCCGGCTTTCCTTTGCCGGTTGCGTCTCCCCGGTCGAAGCCCTAACCTTGGAATCGTTCCGAGGGGTGCTCGCAAGGGCTGAGATGGCTGATGAGGCCGAACCCGTCGAACCTGATCCGGGTCATACCGGCGGAGGGACTGGAAC
>NZ_JBFRDQ010000314.1:0-2559 GCF_052113865.1 Allobosea sp. TAB14
GAACATCTGCGCGCAGGAGCCGCCGACGGTGGCGCGGATGCCGTCCTCGCCGCGGCGCGCGGTCAGGTGCAGAAGGCTGGGCCGGCCCATCTCGACGCCCTGCGTCAGCGTGAAGCTCGCATCGTCCTGGCTACCGAGGGAGAGAAGCAGGGCGGCAACCGTGGCGCTGGCGCTGCCGGTCGCCGGATCCTCCCATGTGCCGCTGATCGGCGCGAACATCCGGGCGCGGATATCGCTGGCGCCATCCCGCGCATAGAGGAACAGCGAGAAGCGGCCCTCCAGGCCTGGCGTGCTGTCCCGGACGGCCCGGAACCGGCTGAGGTCCGGCGTGGCGCGCGAAAGCGCCTCCAGCGTCACCTCCGCGAGAACGAAGAAGACGCCGACCGAGGCCCGCACCGGCCGGTGGTTCGTCACGACGATATCTGAAGGCGAAAGACCGGCGCAGGCGGCGATCGCGTCGGCCGGCAATTCGATGCTCTTCGTCAGGGCCTGCGGGGCGGCAATCGTCGCGCCGGTGACGGTGCCTGCGGCATCGCGCGCGACCTTCACCTCGACCAGCCCGGCAATTTCCTCGAAGCGCAGCACGCCGCCACGGTCGCGACCGTGGCGTGCGAGCACGAAGGCCGTTCCGACATTGGGGTGGCCGGCGAACGGCATTTCATGCGCGCGCGTGAAGATCCGGACCCTGGCATCGTGGGCCGGATCGTCCGGCGGCAGGACGAAGGTCGTCTCGCTATAGTTCATCTCGGCCGCAAGCGACTGCATCTGCGCGTCCGAGAGCCCGCGCGCATCGGTGAAGACGGCGAGTTGGTTGCCGCCGAAGGGGCGGTCGGTGAAGACGTCGACGGTCTCGTAGGGAAAGCTGGGCATGGCAAGCTCCGGGAGCGGATGACGCGCCTATTCCTGCCAGCGGAGCGGGCTCAGCACCAATGAAGCGATGAGATGCGATCCATCAACGCGACCGGTGTCGCGCTCACCACATGTCGAGCGCGACGCGGGCCTCGTCGGACATGCGCGACTGGTCCCAGGGCGGATCGAAGGTCATGTTGACCGTGACACCCGCGATGCCGTTGACGGTGCTGACCGCATTCTCGACCCAGCCCGGCATCTCTCCCGCGACCGGGCAGCCCGGCGCGGTCAGCGTCATATCGATGGTGACCTGCCGGTCATCGGCGATGTCGACACGGTAGATCAGGCCGAGCTCGTAGATGTCGGCCGGGATCTCGGGATCGTAGACCGTCTTCAGCGCCGCGACGATATCGTCCGTCAGCCGGTCGATCTCCTCAGGCGGAAGCGACGCGGCGGAGCCGACCTGCGGCTCGTTCGGCTTGAAGCCGTCTTCCTTCAGCGCGATGGGTTCGGACGTGGCCAAGGCTCGTATCCTCGATATCATGCGAACAGGTTTTCGGCCTTCCGCAGGGCTTCCACCAGATTGTCGACCTCTTCCAGCGTATTGTAGAGGCCGAATGAGGCGCGGCAGGTCGATGTCACCCCATATCGTGCCAAAAGCGGCATCGCGCAATGGGTACCCGCGCGAACTGCGACACCGGCGCGGTCGATCACCGTCGCGACGTCATGGGCATGAGCGCCCTTCATCTCGAAGGCGACGATCGCACCCTTCTCCCGTGCCTTGCCGAAGATGCGGATCGAATTCATCTCGCCGAGACGTTCCATCGCATAGGCGCCGAGCTTCGCCTCATGGGCGGCGATGTTCTCACGGCCGAGCGCCATCATGTAGTCCAGCGCGACGCCCAGCCCCACAGCCTCGACGATCGCCGGCGTGCCGGCCTCGAAACGGTGCGGCGGGTCGTTATAGGTCACGGTGTCTTCCGTGACRGTSACGATCATCTCGCCGCCGCCYTCATAGGGSGGCAGCTTGTCGAGCCATTCCTTGCGGCCCCAGAGCACGCCGGAACCGGTCGGTCCATAGGTCTTGTGGCCGGTGAAAGCATAGAAGTCGCAGCCCAGCGCCTGCACGTCGACCGGCAGATGCACCGCGCCCTGRCTGCCGTCGACGACGAGCGGGATGCCATGCGCCCGGCAGATCTTCGCCACCTCGGCGATCGGCACGATGGTGCCGGTCGCGTTCGACATATGCGTCAGCGCCACGACCTTGGTACGCGGAGTGATCAGCTTCTCGAATTCCTCGACGAGGAAATTGCCGTCCTCGTCGATCGGTGCCCATTTCAGCACGGCGCCATGCCGCTCGCGCCAGTAATGCCAGGGCACGATGTTGGAGTGGTGCTCGAGGATCGAGACGATGATCTCGTCGCCCTCGCCGAGGTTCAGGTGGCGCCCGAGCGAGGACGCGACGGTGTTGAGCGCGCCGGTCGAGGAGCGCGTGAAGACGATCTCCTCGAGATGCTTGGCGTTGAGGAAGCGCCGCGCGCTTTCGCGTGCCGCCTCATAGGCTTCGGTCGAGGCATTGGCGAGGTAATGCAGTCCGCGATGGACGTTGGAATAGTCCTCGCGCATCAGCTTCGACATCGTATCGATCACCACGTTCGGCTTCTGGGCCGAGGCCGCGTTGTCGAGAAAGACGAGCGGCTTGCCATAGAC
>NZ_JBFRDQ010000315.1:0-4534 GCF_052113865.1 Allobosea sp. TAB14
GGTCAGCATCTTGGCTTCTTCCAGGATCTGGACGTGCCGGCTGAGGTTGCCGTCGGTCAGGCCGCAGAGATCCCGAAGCTCGGTGAAACTCAACCCCTTCGGATGATCCGCCAGCGATGTGAGAATGCCCAGTCGCGCCTTCTCGTGAAGGACGCGATCCAGGCCCTCAAACGCAAAGGGTGCTTCAACGCTCTTGGTCAAGGTCGTCCTCTTTGGATGCGAGGTGCAGGATGCCAGCCACCAGGAGCTGCCCGGCGCCGAAAGGAACGCCCATCAGCCATCGGCTGGCGATCTCTGGATCCGGGCTGAGCATGAGGCTTGTCGCGCCGGCGGCGAAATAGAACAAGGCAGCCCAGACCATCCGGCACGGCAGATTGCCGAGGACGGCAAAAATCCCGACGCCGATCAAAAGCTGCCAGAGGCCGGGGAGCAGGCGTGCATGGTCCGGCATACGCAAGAGAACCACGATGCCGGCGATGGCTCCGGCAGCCGCGGCGGGCAGAAACCGTTGCAATGTCAAGGTGAGGAGCCGCTCCGCCATCGCCGGGTGGAGCTTGCGCGCTCTGAGGATCGCTTCCGTGCCGATCATGCAGACGCAGAGTCCGGCCAGGAGAATCCAGGCGACCAGCCGGTCATCGCCGAGAGAGGTCTGCCAGACGGCCAGGGCAAAAGCCATCAACCCGGTCGCGGCGACAACATGCGGCGCAAGCCCGCGAAACCGCGAACTTGCGGCCAATTGCCCGCGAAGGCGGATGATATCGTCGAGAGCGGAATCCAGATCGCGCATGGGTGCCATATATCGCAGATTGCTCTGCAATACAAAGTGATTTGCGATGATGCTGCCCGACTCCGGTCTTGGCCAGTGTCTGCACTGGTCGGCGAATATCCGCCTGGCGCGGCTTTCGGCGGATGATGCCGTCCTGCGAAGTTCACGCAGGTATCGAACTGGCGCGCCGCATATGTCCGCTTTCCGGCGTTGGCTCAAGGTCCAGTTGTGGCGCTTTTGGGGCCCCGACAGGTTGTCCGATTGGGGTGGATTAAACGGAGTATAAAGGCTTATCGCGCATTTTAGTTGTAAAGCGCCCAGTCAGGAGGCGCTTTACAACTAATGGGGCTCGGGTGACGAAACTGTTTGCCAAGTTGTCCATCCGGACGACGCTTGCTTGCCTGATCGGCCTGATGGGCTTGATTGTTGCCGCCCTTTGCGGGCAGCAGATGTGGACGTCGTATTGGCAGCACAATGCTGCTGTGAAAGCAGCTGAGCTGGCAAAGCTCGATCAGGACCTCTTTAATGCGCTTGTCAGCGCGCGTTATGAGCGCGCCTCTTTGCAGACGGCTGTAATCCAGTCGCTCGACAAGAACCAGAGCTCGATCGCGACTTATCAAACTCGCCGCAAGGAAGTCGACGCTGCTATGGCGGCGGCGCGCGAGACGCTGGCGACGACACCATTCCCGGCGTTGAAGTCAGCAGCCAATACACTGTCGGCGCGCTTCACCGATTACAATGCGCTGCGGGATGCTGTCGACCGCGATGCAAAGCTGGCTCCCGCTTCGCGCGACAAGACACTTGTCGCGAAAGTCCTGTCAGTTGGTGATGCCTATCTGCAGAGCTTGGAAGAGGCGGCTTCAGCGGCAGAGATCGAGATCCGCGCTCTGAATCCGCGCCTGTCGGAGCTGATCATCACGCGCAACCTCGCCTGGTCAGTGCGGGCCGCGATCGGCACCTCTGGTCAGATGTTCAGCTCGATCCTGGCGCAAAGTCGTCCCTTCGATGAGAAGGAGGCCAAAGCGTTGGTATTGGCTGAGGCGCAGGGTGCCTTCGGCTGGTCTTCCGTCAAAGCCGTCGCCAACACGCCACAGACCGCACCCGAGATCCGCAGCGCCATTGCTCAAGCCGACACCAGCTACTTCTCCGGATCCTTTAAGGCTCTCAAGGACGAGATGACCCAGAAACTCACCTCTGGGCAAACGGTCGCGATGAGCACCGAGAAGTGGCGGGAAACCGTTATTCCAGCGCTTGATTCCGTTAGTGACGTCGCCAGCGCAGCGCTCAAGGCGCTGAATGAGAGCGCTGCGGCCGCAGCTAGCCGCGCTTCGTACGTTTTGGCCACCTACTCAGCGCTGTTCATTGGAGCACTACTGCTCTCGGGCTTTGGCTTTGTTGTCGTGCGATCGCGTGTCACAGGATGGCTCTCATTGTCTCGGATGTCGGAGAGGTCGTCGCGGCGGCCGCCGCCGGCGATTTCTCGGCCCGCCTCCAGATCGACGATGCCGACGAGCAGATGCAGCGGCTGGTCTCCGGCATCAACGAGATCAACAGCGTCGTGGACGGAGCGACGACGGAGTTCGCGGAGATCTTGCAGGGGATCGCGGGCGGGGACCTGACGAGCCGGGTCGAGACGGCCTATCGCGGCCGCTTTGCCGATTTGAAGGGCGCGATCAACGAGACGGTCGATCGCCTCTCCGACACGGTCGCGACGATCCAGACGACTTCGGCCGATGTCGGGCTGGCCGCGCGCGAGATCAACATGGGTGCCGACGATCTGTCGAAGCGCACCGAGGARCAGGCCTCYTCGCTGGARGAGACCGCYGCCACCACCGAGGAGCTCGCCGCGTCCGTCAAGGCCTCGGCCCAGGCCTCGAAGGATGCCGCCCGCATCGCCGACGAGGCSATGCAGGCCGCCCAGTCGGGCGGCACCATCGCCGGCCAGGCGGTCGAGGCCATGGCCCGCATCGAGAGCGCCTCGCAGAAGATCTCCGACATCATCCGCGTCATCGACGACATCGCCTTCCAGACCAATCTGCTGGCGCTCAACGCCGCGGTCGAGGCGGCCCGCGCGGGCGATGCCGGCAAGGGCTTTGCCGTCGTCGCCTCGGAAGTCCGCACGTTGGCGCAGCGTTCGAGCGCCGCAGCCAAGGACATCTCCGGGCTGATCTCCTCCTCCAATGTCGAGGTCGGCGACGGGGTGAAGCTTGTGCGCCAGGCGGGCGACCAGCTCGCCCGCATCCTCGTGGCCTCGCAGAAGGTCGCGGCGACGATCGCCGACATCTCGGCCGCCTCGGGTGAACAGGCCAACGGCATCGATGAGATGAGCCAGGCGGTGGCGCATCTCGACGAGATGACGCAGCAGAACGCGGCCTTGTCCGAACAGAGCGCGGCCTCGGCCAACTCGCTGTCCGGCCGGATCGAGCAGCTCAACGCGCTGGTCGCGGCCTTCAAGATCCGGCGCGAGCCTGCCGGTCAGGCGGCTTATGCTCAGTCGGCCGCGACGGCAGCGCGCGCGGTCAAGGCGCCGATGCAGCCAGCTCCCGCCGGCGAACCGGCGCGTCTGCGCCAGCTCGCCGAGGCCGCCTTCGTGCAGTCCAAGGCCATGCCCGCCCCGCGCAAGGTCGCCAATGGCGGCGGCCGGGCCAGCGATTCGGGATGGGAGGAGTTTTAATCCTATCCCCACAGCCAACGGGCTCTTGCGGCCCGTTGAGGTGGGCAGTCGAAGGGTCAAGACCGCGTCTACTGACCACCGGCATCGAGCACTTCGTCTGCTTCGGGGCAGAATGCCAAGGTCAGCTTGATGGCGCAGAGGGCGCGCGCCGCAAGTAAGGCAACTGCCCATTGACAGGCCAAGAAACAACGACGGTGACGTCTTCGTCACCGCCGCTGTTTGATATGGGCGCACTCATTTAAGCCGCTTGAGAACCTCCAGTCCTACCTGCGAAGCGGAAGCCGGGTTCTGGCCCGTGATCACCTCGCGGTCCGTCACGACATGCGGCGTCCACGGCGTTGCGTTGCCGCTGAAGCGACCGCCTGCCCGTTCGAGAGCGGTTTGCGGGTAGAACTTCATCTCGCCCTGCAAGAGCGACTTGGCCTGCTGCTCCTCCTGGTTGCTGATCACTGTGAAATTGTAGCCCTCGTAGATCCAGGCGCCGGGATTGGGCTTCTCCCCCGCTTCGAGCTGCGCGGCGAATTGCGTGGGCTCATTCAGGGTCGACATCAGGGCGATCGGGCCATGACAGACAAGCGCAGTTATCTTTCCCTTGGCGTGGAAATCACCACCGATCATGTACACAAGGCTCCATCTACGATCAGCGATTGCGCGTGAAACTCTGCAACGCATGCCTGAGCTGCGAGCCGAAAGCGCGCATCGCGCCCGTTCGGGCCAATTTGACCGCCCAGATCAGCAGCGCAACGCCGCCGGCCAGATGAATCAGGATCGCGGTCGCGCTCTCGCCATTGGCCATTTTCGTGCGGTCTTTCCCGGGGGCGGGTCGAGAAGATAACCCGATCCCGGTCTTTCAGCGGTCAGGGCAGTTTTTGGGCTTCGAAGAAGCCATCCAGGGGAATCTGTGTGGTTTTCTCGAAATCATCCATCGCATCGACCAAGCGCCGGCGATAATTCAGAAGGGCGAGCAGCAACTGCGCGGCGTCCCGGGACAATCCATAGCGAGCCCAGCTTTCCGCCGTCCGGGCCTCCAATCCTATGTGCTTTCCAAAGGCCTCCACCGTCTCGAAGCCCAGCCCTTTGACGACGTCCAGCAG
>NZ_JBFRDQ010000316.1:0-4245 GCF_052113865.1 Allobosea sp. TAB14
ATGTGTGCGTTCTGGCGGCGTTGGGCATAACCATATCCCCTGGAATTTGGGCAATAGTTCTCGTCTCCGTCACGGCGGGGCCGTGAGCGGCTCAGGAAAAGCGGTGGTGCTTTCAGTCGGGCGTCAGCGCTCGGCGAGGATGCGCGCGTTCGATCTCAGCGAGAGCTCGGACACGCGAATTCCCAGACCTGGTCCATCGGGCACGACGACCTCGCCGTTGCGGTTCTCGATCTTCTCCTCGAGCACGTCTTCGGTGAGGACGTGATGCGGCATGTAGAATTCGCAGCCGAGCGAGATGCCCGGCGTCGCCGCGATGAACTGCGTCCCGGCGGCAAGGGCGATGCCGCCCTCGTAAAGCGTTCCGCCATAGCCGGGGATGCTGGCGAGATCCGCCAGCGCCATCAGCGCCTGTGCGTTGAGCATGCCGCCGGTCTTCATCAGTTTCACCGAGATGGCGTCGGCGGCCTGCAGCCTGATGATCTCCTGCAGATCGCGGGCATCGAAACAGCTCTCATCGGCGAGGATCGGGGTATCCAGGTCCGCGGTGAAAGAGGCCATGGCCGCCAGGCAATCGCGTGGGACCGGCTGCTCGATGAAGGTCGGCTTGAACTGGTCGACGTCGCGCAGCTTCTTGATGGCGCCGAACGGTTGGAGCGCCTGATTATAGTCGATGCGCAGGTCGATCCGGTCGCCGAATGCGTTTCGCATCGCCTCGAGATGGGCGACGTCCTCGGCATGGCTCTTCACCCCGGTCTTCACCTTGAAGATCCGGTTGCCCTTCGGAACCATCTCTTCCATGCGCCGCATATCCGCGTCGAAATCCGGATCGGCGATGGAGAAGGAGAGGGGGATGGTGTCGCGGACCCGGCCGCCGAGCAGATCCGCGATCGAGAGCCCCGACGACTGCCCGAGAATGTCGAACATCGCGGTCTCAATCGCGAGCTTGGCTTCGCCATGTCCGACGAGCGCCTTCTTCATCTGCAATGTCAGAGCGCGGATGCGATCGACCCGGGCGCCGATGACGAGCGGGCGCAGATAGATGTCGAGGGCCGCGACGGCGGCCTCGGCCGTGCCGGTGAAGACCTCCCACGGCGCAGCCTCGCCCCAGCCGACGATGCCCGACGAGGAGGTCAATTCGACAAGGACGCGCTTCACCGTGCCCTTGATGTCGCCGACGCCCTGTTGCCTCGCCATCTTGATCGGGCTTTCGATCAGGAAGACGCGCAGATTGCTGATTGTTTCCATCGTATCGAACTCTTGTGCAGGCGTTTACCGGGGCGACGCGCCCTTATGGAAATGGCTCAGGAACGTCTTCGTCGCGTCCATCCTCGGCGTGTCGATCACCTCGCGCGCCGGGCCCTCTTCCACGACGTAGCCGTCGCGCATGAAGACCACGCGGTCCGCGACATCGCGCGCGAAGGTGATCTCGTGCGTGACGATCACCATCGTCATACCGTCGGCGGCGAGCTTCTGCATCGCTTGCAGGACTTCGCCGACGAGCTCGGGGTCCAGCGCCGAGGTCACCTCGTCGAACAGCATGACCTCCGGCTCCATGGCCAGAGCGCGGGCAATCGCGACGCGCTGCTTCTGGCCGCCCGACAGCGTGTCGGGCATCTGCGAGGCGCGGTCCGCGAGCCCGACCTTTTCGAGCTGCACCATCGCCTGGTCGGTCGCCGTCTTCCGGTCCAGCCCCTTCACATGGATGGGGGCCTCGATGACGTTGCCAAGCACCGACATGTGCGGGAACAGGTTGAAGCTCTGGAACACCATGCCGGTGCGGGTGCGGAACGCGGCCAGCGATTTGGTCTTGGGCTGCTGGACCGATTTCCCGAACTGGAAGCTGGCTTCCCCGACGCGGATGGTTCCGTCATCAGGGGTCACCAGCAAGTTGATGCATCTCAGCGCGGCGCTCGCGGCGGCGGACATACAGCGTCAGGGGGAAGAGGATCATGAAATAGGCGACCGCCACGGCCGAGTAGGTTTCCAGCGGGCGGAAGCTGTCATGGGCCGCGATCTGGCCCTGATAGACCAGGTCGGGAACGGCGAGAACCGACACCAGGGAGGTGTTCTTGAACTGCAGGATCGACTGGTTCATCAGCGCCGGGAGCATCCGGCGCAGAGCCTGGGGCAGGATGATGCGGCGCATGGCCAGCGCAGGCGTCATCCCTAACGCCGAAGCGGCTTCGGACTGCCCCGGGTCGATCGAGACGATGCCGCCACGGATGATCTCGGCGTAGAACGAGCCGCCATAGCAGGAGAGGGCGAGAAGCGACGCGGTGATCGGGGTCATTTCGATGCCCGCGATCATCGGCAGCGCATAATAGCACCAGATCAGCTGCACCAGGACCGGCGTGCAACGAAAGACCTCGATGAAGCCGAGCGCGAACCCGCGCAGAACCCTGAAGCGGGACAGCAGGCAGATCGCCGCGGTCATGCCGATGGCCAGGCCGCCGGCGACCGTCGCGGCCGTGAAAGCCACAGTCACGCCCAGACCCTGCAGGAGCAACCAGCGGTAGCCCCACAGGATGGAGAAATCCCATTCATACATGGTGGTGAAGTCCCGTGATCGAAATCGAGCATGGAGGGGCTTAAAGCCCCGCCATATTAGACCATCAGATTTCGAATCCGGGGGGGAAGTCGCTTTCCTTGACGCCGACGAGTTCCATGTTCTTCACGACGGCGTTCTTGATGAAGCCGCTGTCGCGTTCCTTGCTGATCCAGCCATCCACGAATTCGCGCCAGGACTGATCGGCCTCACGCCGGAAGCCCGCATTCGAGGTGGTGAAATCGGCCGGAGTCGGCATRACGATCTCGCCGAGCGCGGCGTTCTTGGCGCGCAGCGAGAGCGAGAGGATCAGAACCAGACACTGCGCATYGACGCGCCCGGCCTGCAAGGCAGCGGTCGCGTCGCTGGCCGTCTTCAATCGCGATATCTGGGCATTGGGCGCGAGGCGGGTGACGGCGGCGTCATGCGACGAACCGGCATCGACCGCGATCCGCATTTCCGGCTTGTTGAAGTCGCTCCAGCTCTTCGCTCCCAGGCCCTTCTTGGTGACCATCGTGAAGGCGTTCTTGAAGACCGGGCCGGAGAAATCGATGACCTTCTGCCGTTCCGGCGTGGGGTTAAGGCCGAAGAAGACGTCGATCTTGTCGGCCTGGAGATCCAGCACCGAGTTGCCCCAGGTCGTTTCCAGGATCGACATCTTCACGCCGAGATCGTCCGCCAGCTTCTTGCAGATATCGATGTAGAATCCGCGCCAGCTGCCGTCGGTGACGCTCTTCTGATAGTAGGGAGCCCCGTCCGCCACGGCTGCGATCCGAAGGGTGCCTGACGCTTTGATCCGCTCCAGGGAACCAGCCGCCAAAGCGCCTTTCCCCGTATAGAGACCGGCTRCTCCGGCAACCGCGCCAAAGCCGATCAGCTTGTTGAACTCACGCCTGTCCATACTCTTCCCCTCTCCAGTTCACATCCGGCGGCTCTGGCTTTCTGCGCCTGAGCTGTTGCCTGTCCCCTCGGATCAGTCGCTCAGGCTCTCTTTATCGAGCCGGACGGACCGAGTTTGACCGGCTCCCCGATGAAACAAAAACGTTGAAAATTTCATCTAGGATGACTTTTAATCATGATGGCCATCGAGGTTCTCATGAGACGTTACCTACCGTCGCTCTCAGCTTTGCACGCATTTGAGGCGGCAGCGCGATTCATGAATTTCACCAAGGCGGCGGAGGATCTGGGCCTCACGCAGAGCGGCATCAGCCGGCAGATCCACAATCTGGAGAAATTTCTCGGCGTGCCGTTGTTCCACCGGTCGGGACCACGTCTGATTCTGACGGAAGTCGGCGCGAACTATTACCGGGACCTTGCGCTGACGCTGGACAAGCTCCAGGAAATCACCATCGACGCCGTGCGGGGGCGCTCCGTCGATAGCTCCCTCATGATCGGCACCCATCCGACATTGGGCGCGCGCTGGCTCCCCAGGCGGATCGAAACATTCATCCGCGCGCATGCGGAGATCCCGATCGAAGTCACGCTGGCGCCCGCGGATCTGGACTTCGAAACCACGCGCCTCGACATCGCCATTCTGCGAGGGGTCGGGACGTGGCTGAACGCCAGGTCGGTCGAATTGTTTKCCGAAGAGATTGCCATTGTGGCTTCGCCCAAGCTGGTGGAGCTCGGAACGAAGCTCGAAAACGAGGATTTCGCGAAATTCCCGATGCTGCAGAACGCCAGCCGCCCCAGCATGTGGC
>NZ_JBFRDQ010000317.1:0-2420 GCF_052113865.1 Allobosea sp. TAB14
GACCTGATAGGCTCCTCGCTGAAGGAAGGGGCTAGCGAGATCGCGGGCGAGTAGATTCTGGACCTTCTCTCGGCTCGCCTCGGTCAGCACCGAGCCATGGAAGATCGCATGCATCAGACGGGCCATGGCAATCGGCGTGAGCGCATTGTGCCCGGCCGGCGAACAATCGAGGCCGATCTTTTCACGGCCATAGCGCAGATCGTCCATCAGCTTCTGATTGAGGTTGATGCCGACTAGCTCCGGCCAGCCGAGCTGCGCGAAGAAGCGATTGACCACCTGGCGCCGCTCACACCACTCAGCCATCTCCAGCTCAGAGAGCAATGTGTCTCCGGTTGTTCCGGAAAGGAGGTCGATGACGTAGTTGGTCGCCGAGTTCGAGGACCAGAGGATCATGTCGCGCATGGCGCGATCCAGTTCCTCGTGCTCGGTGAGTTGTCCTGTCTCCAGTGCAGCCTGTGCCGCGATAAGGAAAAACACTTTGACCAGCGAACAGGGATAACTGCGCCAGTCGGGGCGCAGAGCAACTCCCTTTGGCCGCTCGCCATCTCGCGCCGGTTGCAATAGCACGAATCCGAATTGCTCGGTCGGGACACCACGTTCGCGGAAGAGGGCTTCTGCCTTCGCCGTCAGCAATGCGCCGATGCGCTGCAGGTTTTCATCCGTGTCGAAAAGGCTCATGGCGCACCTGTCGGAGGCGGGGCGGAAGCGGAGATCAGCCTTTGGGCCGAAGGGCGGTGTCGAGGCCTTCGCCGATCAGCGCGAAGGTCACGCCGGTGTAGATGATCGCGAAGCCCGGAAAGGTCGCGATCCACCAGGCATCGAACAGGAACTGRCGYCCGTCCGAGATCATCAGTCCCCAYTCSGGTGTCGGCGGCTGGATGCCGAGRCCGAGGAAGCTGAGCGAGGTCACGGCAAGGATGGTCAGCACCACRTCGGCCATSGCGTAGACGATCGCMGGGTTSACSGCATTCGGCAGGATATGGGCGGTGACGATCCGCGGTGTCGTGCAGCCGAGGCTGCGCGCCGCCTGMACGAATTCGAGATTGCGCAGCACCAGCMCCTCGCCACGCACGATGCGGGCGAAGGAGATCCAGTTYACCAGCAGGAAGGCCAGGTAGARATTGGCCTCGCCCGGCCCSAGCACGCCGACGATGGCGATGACGAGCACATAGAAGGGGAAGGCCCAGAAGATGTCCGTGACGCGCATGATGAAGGTGTCGACGCGCCCGCCGATGAAGCCGGAGATCGCCCCGATCACAACGCCGAGAATGGCCGGCGCGACGACGCAGATCAGTGCGACCTTGAGGTCGACATAGCCTCCCGCGAGCACGCGCGAGGCGACGTCGCGCCCGAGATCGTCGGTGCCGAACCAGTTGGCCAAGGAAGGAGGCTGCAGCGTGTTGCCGTAGTCGACCTCGAAGGGATCGTGTGGCGTCCAGACCTGGCCGAGCGCGACGAAGGCGGCGAGCAGAACCAGCATGGCGAGCCCGACGAAAAGGCTCGGATTGGAGCGGAAGCGGCTCATTGGCTCATTCCAGCCTGATGCGCGGATCGGCGAGCGCATAGGCGAGATCGGTCGCCAGATTGATCAGCACGACGAGGACGGCGAAGACGATGGTGAGCCCCTGGATCAGCGGATAGTCGCGGGAGAAGATCGACTCGACGAAGAGCGAGCCGAGCCCCGGCAGGGCGAAGACGGTCTCGATCACCACCGTGCCGCCGATCACCCAGCTCGTATGAGCGCCAAGCACCGAGATCGATGAGATCAGCGCATTGGGCAGCACATGGACGCCCATCAGCCGGCCCGTGCCGGCGCCTTTTGCGCGTGCCGTCGTGACGTAGTCGGAGCCGAGCACGGCGAGGATGGCGCTGCGCAGACTGCGGATCGTCAGTGAGGCGGTCGCCAGCGCGATGACGAGTGCCGGCAGCGTCGTATGGTGCAGACGCGAGAGCAGGTCATCGCCATAGCCCGAGGTCGGGAACAGCGGCAGCCAGATCGCAAAGAGGATGACGAAGATCAGCCCGAGCCAGAAGGACGGCATCGCGATGACGATGGTGAAGGCGAGCTTGATCGCGAGATCGACCGGGCCGCCGCGCCGCATCGCCGACCAGAGTGCGAGCGGCACCGTCATCGCCACGGCGAGCACTGTCGAATAGGCGACGAGCCACAAAGTCGCCGGCAGCCGCTCCAGCACGAGTTGCATCACCGGTCGGGCATGCACGACCGAGCGGCCGAGGCTGCCCGAGCCGATATCGGCGAGGAACAGCAGATATTGCCGCCAGAGCGGCAGATCGAGGCCGAGCCGCTGCTTCATCAGCGCGATCTCCTCGGGACCACCGCGCGCGCCGAGGAGCAGCGTCGCGGGGTCTCCGGGGAGGGCGCGCAGCAGCAGGAAACAGGCCAGAGTGATGCCGAAGAG
>NZ_JBFRDQ010000318.1:0-2398 GCF_052113865.1 Allobosea sp. TAB14
GATCCATTCGGTGCTGTGGCCGGTTGCGCTCAACACGCATTCCGGCTTCCGAGCGGTCTCGGAGACGCTGCGCATGGTCGGGCGGAACTACGATCTCCGTGGCTTCCGCTACATCCGCAAGATCCTGATCCCGGCGGCCTTTCCCTCGATCCTGACCGGCCTCAAGATCGGCTGGGCCTTCGCCTGGCGCACGCTGGTTGCGGCCGAGCTCGTCTTCGGTGTCTCGTCGGGGCAGGGCGGTCTCGGCTGGTTCATCTTCGAGAACCGCAATTTGCTCGAAATCCCGGCGGTCTTCGCCGGCCTGCTGACGGTCATCCTGATCGGGCTCGTCGTCGAGAACCTGATCTTCCGGACCATCGAGGCCCGGACCGTCCTGAAATGGGGCCTCCAGCATTAATCCGGCCGGCAGATCGACCACGATGGCGCGAGGGGATTGACATGGCAAAGTGGAGCAGAAGGCAGTTCGGGGCGATGACCCTGGCGGGCATCGCTGCGTCACCCTGGTCCGGAGGAACCGAAGCGATGGCGCAATCCGCCAAGACCCGCACGGCCGAGACCGGCACGACCACGGCCGCCCAGGTCTCGACCGCTTATGTCGCAGTCGGCCCGGAGCTGACGCAATATGCGGTCGACGGGACGATCAGCCCCGTGCCCGGCAGCATGGTAAGCGTTCCGGCACCGATCCAATATGTCTGGCAGCATCCGGGCAAGCCGATCGCCTATGTCGCGTCGAGCGATCGCTTCGCGGCAAAGCCGGCCGATCTTCACCACCTCAGCGCCTTCGCCATGGCACCGGGCTCGGGCAAGCTGAGCCTGATCGGAGCTCCACGGCTGTTGACGTCGCGGCCGATCAACATCTCGACCGACCGCGACGGACGCTTCCTCCTGGTCGCCTATAACGACCCGGCCTCGCTGACCGTCCACCCGATCGCGGCCGACGGCAGCGTCGGCGAAGCGATCAAGCAGGACGGCAAGCTCGATGCCGGCATCTATGCGCATCAGGTGCGAATGCTGCCGTCCAATCGCACCGTCCTTCTGGTGACGCGCGGCAACGATCCGGCCGGCGGCAAGCCGGAAGATCCGGGCGCGCTGAAGGTCTTTTCCTTCAACCAGGGCAAGCTCGCCGAGAAGCAGTCGGTTGCGCCGGGCAGCGGCTACGGGTTCGGCCCGCGTCATGCCGATTTTCACCCGACCAAGCCCTGGTTCTATGTGACGATGGAGCGGGAAAACCAWCTCCAGATGTTCACGCTCGGAGCCGAAGATCGCATTGGCCCCGCGCCCGCCTTCGTGAAGACCACGCTGGCCGAGCCCGGCAAGGTCCGCCCGGGACAGGTGGTCGGCGCGATCCATGTTTCGCGCGACGGCCGCTTCGTCTATGTCTCCAACCGTGCCGACGGCAAGACCGAGCTGGATGGCAGGAAGGTCTTCGTCGGYGGCGAGAACAGCATCGCCGTGTTCGCGGTCGACCCGAAGACGGGTGAGCCCAACCTGATCCAGGCCGTCGATACGCGCAGCTACCATGTCCGTACCTTCGCCATCGATCCCTCGGGCAAGATACTCCTCGCCGCGAGTGTCGCTCCGATGGACGTCGCCACGGGTGGCACCGTCTCGACCGTCCCGGCCAAGCTCACCGCCTTCGCGATCGGAGCCGATGGCAAGCTGAGCTTTACCGCAGAGCGGGCGGTGGACACGGCGAAGGGGCCGATGTTCTGGTGCGGATTTACGCCGCTGACCTGATCGGGCGAAGATCGGCGGCACCCTGGCGACACTGCGGAAGCGAAGCTGACAATGACGAAGACACCGGAAAACCTGCGCAGCGCGCGCTATTTCGAGCCGGACGATTTCCGCTCCTTCGGCCACCGCTCGCGGATGAGCCAGATGGGCTACGCGCCGGAGGAGTATCGCGGCAAGCCGGTGATCGCGATCATCAACACCTGGTCCGACCTCAACCAGTGCCATGCGCATTTCAGGCAGCGCGCCGAGGATGTGAAGCGCGGCATCCTGCAGGCCGGCGGCTTTCCGGTCGAATTGCCGGCGATCTCGCTCTCCGAGAGCAAGGTGAAGCCGACGACCATGCTCTATCGCAACTTCCTGGCGATGGAGACCGAGGAGTTGATCCGCTCGCACCCGGTCGACGGCGCCGTGCTGATGGGCGGCTGCGACAAGACCACGCCGGGGCTTTTGCTCGGCGCGACCAGCGCGGGTGTGCCCGCGATCTTCGTGCCGGCCGGGCCGATGCTGCGCGGCAACTGGCACGGCAAGGTGCTGGGCTCCGGCTCGGACGCCTTCAAGTACTGGGACGAGCGCCGGGCCGGCAACATCTCCGACAAGGACTGGTCGGAGATGGAGGTCGGCATCGCGCGCTCCTACGGCGTCTGCATGACCATGGGCACGGCCT
>NZ_JBFRDQ010000319.1:0-2381 GCF_052113865.1 Allobosea sp. TAB14
AGCATGGTGATGCCCAGGGTGAGGTTGTACCAGAGCGTGTTGGCCGAGAGGCTGGCGAAGGCCGAGCCGTTGTTCGCCGCCGCCGAGGTGTAGGCGTAGAGGATTTCGGAGAAGCCGTGCGGCCCGCTATTGCCGACGCTGGCGACAGCGCCCGGCAACACCGCGGAGATGGCGGTGAAGGTCAGCATGCCGGCCGGCAGGCACAGCACGGCGAGCATCGCCATCTTGACCTCCTTGGCCTCGATCTTCTTGCCGAGATATTCCGGCGTGCGGCCGACCATCAGCCCGGCGACGAAGATCGCCAGCACGACGAAGAGCACGATGCCGTAGAAGCCGGCGCCGACGCCGCCGACGATGACCTCGCCGAGCTCCATGTTGATCAGCGGGATCAGGCCGCCGAGCGCGGTGAAGCTGCCATGCATGGCATTGACCGCGCCGCAGGAGGCCGCGGTGGTGACGACCGCGAAGAGCGCCGAGAGCGGAATGCCGAAGCGGATTTCCTTGCCCTCGAGATTGCCGCCCTGCAGGCCGAGCGCCTGGACGAGCGGGTTGCCGGCGGCCTCGGCCCAGTAGCAGACGATGACGCCGGCGATGAACAGCGTGCCCATCGCGGCGAGGATCGCCCAGCCCTGGCGCTCATTGCCGACCATGCGGCCGAAGACATTGGTGAGGGCCGCGCCGATCGCGAAAATCGAGACCATCTGGAGCATGTTCGAGATGGCGTCGGGATTCTCGAAGGGATGGGCGGCATTGGCGTTGAAGAAGCCGCCGCCATTGGTGCCGAGCATCTTGATCGCGACCTGCGAGGCGACGGGGCCGCGCGCGATCGTCTGCTGCGCGCCTTCGAGCGTCGTCGCCGTGACGGCGGCGTCGAGCGTCTGAGGCATGCCCAGCGCGACATAGGCCAGCGTCAGCACCACGCAGAGCGGCAGGAGGACGTAGAGGATGGCGCGGGTCAGATCGACCCAGAAGCTGCCGACCGTCTTGGCCGAGGCACGGGCGAAGCCGCGAATCAGCGCCACCGCGATCGCGATGCCGGTCGCCGCCGAAACGAAGTTCTGCACGGTGAGGCCGAGCATCTGCGTCAGATAGGACATCGTGCTCTCGCCGCCGTAGTTCTGCCAGTTCGTGTTGGTCACGAAGCTCACGGCGGTGTTGAGGGCGAGATCGGGGGCGACCGTCGCCATGCCGTCCGGGTTCAGCGGCAACCCAGCCTGGACGCGCTGCAGCCCGTAGAGCAGCAACAGGCCGGCGAGGTTGAACAGCAGCAGCGCGACGGCGTAGCCGCTCCAATGCTGCTCCTCGCGCCCATGCGTGCCGGCCAAGGCATAAAGCCCGCGTTCGACCGGCGCGAACAGCGGCGAGAGGACAGTGCGCTCGCCGTTGAAGACGCGCGTCATATAGCCGCCGAGCGGCTTGGTCAGCGCGACGACGAGCGCGCAGAAGACGAGGATCTGGATCCAGCCGTAGAGAGTCATGGCAAAAGCTTCCGGTGGCGCCGAGCGTGGTCAGAACCGCTCGGGGCGGAGCAGCGCATAGGTGAGGTAGACCAGCAGAATCGCGGTCACGGCCCCACCGAGGAGGTAGTCGAGGATCATGGCGCGGTCCCCGACTCAAAGTGCGTCGCAGGCGGCGACATAGGCGAGGGAGGCGGCGAAGAAGGCCAGGCCCAGCCCGATCATGACGATATCCATTGCCGTGGTCCCTTTGGCCGAGGCATTGCGGGCGAACCCCGGCTGCCGCCGCGCCTGCTTTCCAGCGGAAAGGGGCGTGGGCAGACGGATCGACCGTGCAGGGGATTATCGTGAGGCCGGCATAGCCGTTCGAGACGGGCGGGCGCGTCTCAATATAGGAATCTTATAGGAATTCCGCGGCTCGCCATGCGCAAGAGGCCCGCCGGGCGCCGGCATCGGCCGATACGTCCCGAGCCGGGCACGATCGTCCGCGCGGAGCAGACCCTCCGCATCATCCCTATCGAAAGGCGATGCGCGCGGTATGATGAGCGCCATCTGTCGCACGATCCCAGACAGTCCCTTGCGAGGCGGTGCAACATGAAGAAGCTTTTCGCAGTCGCGTGCTGCCTGCTCCTGACGGGGTGCGGAGGGTTCGTGTTCCCCGGCCCGGAGCAGAGCGCTCCGATGGAGTGGGGAGGCCAACCCCAGGCGCCTCAAGGCGCCAACGACTTTCAGCCATCCCGTGCCGACAATCAGATGACCTCGTCCTGCACGATGAGGGGGCAGGGCGTCGTTTGCAGGTGAGGCGCCTGCGAAGCCGTCGCGGGGCAATGATGCCGCGACCGCGCAGACGGGTCGATACCGCCGCGGAGCCGGGCCTTGGCCGAATCACGCTTGGCGCGAGCGCTCTTCAGGCCGATCTAGGAT
>NZ_JBFRDQ010000320.1:0-2373 GCF_052113865.1 Allobosea sp. TAB14
GCTCGGGCTCGGTCCGGGCCGGAGCCCGCTGGAATCGTGTCGGGCGATCGTCTGGAGAAAGGCGCATGTCACCGTCGTCGCGGCTTTCGCCGCGCCCAGAATCAAAGGAGGGCTCGCGCCGCTCGCCTCGTGAAAGCCGGTCGTTCATCCTGTCCCGTTCGGCCGCTAGCCCGCCCTTCAAGGCGGTCAGGCCAATCAGAATTCAAACATGGCGCTTTTAAGGGTTCGTAAAGCGTGCAGTGCGGCAAGGATAACACAGTCGTCGCGGGAACGTGATTATTTTGCAAATGCGCAAACGAGGATGAGCCCGTTCGGGATGTTGCGCAAAGTCGGAAGCCCTGCCTAAAAGCCGAGCAGGAAACGCGCATGAACCCGCCGCCCACCACCGCTTCTTCGACAGAGGATCCAGATGACTTCCCTCAATCGCTATGCGCCTCATATGCTTGGCCTGCTGCGTATCGTCACCGCGCTGATCTTCATCGTGCACGGCGCGCAGAAGCTCTTCGGCTTCCCGGCCCCTCCCGGCCCCAGCCTGCCTGCGGTCTTCACGCTCTACTGGTTCGCGGGCGTGCTCGAATTCGTCGGCGGCCTGCTTGTGCTGGTCGGTTTCCAGACCCGGATCGTCGCCTTCATCCTCTCCGGCCAGATGGCCTTCGCCTACTGGATGGCGCATGCGCCGAAGAGCCTCTATCCGGCCCTGAACGGCGGCGATGCGGCGATCCTCTACTGCTTCGTCTTCCTCTACTTCGTCTTCGCCGGCGCCGGCGCCTTCGCGATCGACAAGGACAGCCGCGCCTGAAGCCGCTGTAGTCCCCCGAATCGAAAAGGCCCGCCTCCTCATGGAAGCGGGCCTTTTTTGATGCGATCGTTGAAAAGCGGATCAGACGGCCGCAGAGATCCAGCGCGAGAGATCGCTCTTGGGAGCGGCGCCGACCTTCTGGGAGGCGAGCTTGCCGTCCTTGAACAGCATCAGCGTCGGGATCGAGCGGATGCCGAACTGGGCCGGGATCTGCTGATTCTCGTCGACATTCATCTTGACGATCTTGACCYTGCCGTTGAGCTCGGTCGCGATCTCCTCGAGCGCCGGGCCGATCATGCGGCAGGGGCCGCACCATTCCGCCCAGAAATCCACAACCACCGGCTCGGAGGACTTGAGGACATCGGCCTCGAAGCTCTGGTCGGTTACCTTGCTCGTTGCCATGACTGGCCGCCTTTCGGTTTCAATGGGAGGCAATGCCACCCYTCGCAGCGAAGCTATGAACGACCGCCCCTTCGGTCAARGCGCGTGCATCGCAGGGCAGAGGCGAGGTTGACGCGTCACGATCCCCCCGAAACCAGGCTTGCCCCGACATTGATCGCCATCGCCAGGATCGACGTGTTGAAGATGAAGGTCAGGACGGAGTGCAGCAGCACGACGGCCCGCGCCTCGCGCGTGGTCACGCCGACATCGGAGGTCTGCGAGGTGCAGCCGATCGTGTAGGAGAAATACAGGAAATCGATATAGTCCGGGTCGCCCTTGCCCGGAAAGCCGAGGCAAGGCGTGGTCTTGCCGCCGCGATAATAGATGCTGGCATAGTGCAGGGCGAAGAACGCATGCAGCAGCGTCCACGAACACAGGATCGTGGCCCCGCCGAGCGCCAGATGCAGGCCGCGATCCGGCGCCGGCACCGCCCCGATGCCGGTGAGCTGAAGCACGATGGCGACCAGGCTCGCGCTCGCCGCCAGGCAGGCGATGATGAGAATCGCGAAGGCGCCCTCGTCCTGTCGCTCGGCGCGCGCCCGGATTTCATCGACGCTCTCGGTGAACATGGTCGAGGCGAGCAGAACGAGATAGAGGACCGTGCCGACATCCCAGGCGATCAGCAATCGCGTCGCCCAGCGCCAGTCGCCGGGCAGCAGGACGGTGAGCCCGGCGCCCGCGGCCAGTGCCACCAGAAGCCGTGGGCGCAGGAGCAGCGACGGCAGGAGTTTCATGGGCGGGATCCAGCAGGGAATTCGACCGTAGCGTCCGGCGCCGCCCCGGCCAAGGTCGCGAGCGCCGCCGAGAGGCGCTCAGCGGAAAACTCGAAGCAGGCAAGGTTCGCCGTATAGACCACCAGCGCCCGCACCTGCCGGCCGGGATAGATATCCGCCAACAGCGCGGCATAGGCAGCAAGCTGGGCCAGCGTGCCGGCGGGAATCGCCTCGATGCCGCGCGGCGGGTTCGCCGTCGTCTTGAAATCGGCGACGATCACGCTGTCGGGCGTCACTGCCAGCCGGTCGATCCGGCCCGAAACGGCCCGCTCGATCCCGCCCGGAAGCCGGATCATGCCGGCGACCGGAACCTCCGCCAGCGCCCCCTCGGTGAAGAGCGCAGCGAGATCGGGCACCGCC
>NZ_JBFRDQ010000321.1:0-3437 GCF_052113865.1 Allobosea sp. TAB14
GCCTGCTACGGCAAAGGCGGAATGAAACTCACTGTCACCGACGCCAACCTGCTGCTCGGCCGCCTCGACGGGGCGAGCTTCATGGGCGGTGCAATGCCGCTCGACCGGCAGGCCGCGCAGAAGGCTGCACAGGAGATCGCGAGCCGCCTCAACCTCTCGGTCGACCAGGTCGCGGCCGGCGTCATCGACGTCGCAAATTCGGCACTGGCGACAGCGACGCGTCTTTCGCTCTTCGAAAAGGGCATGGACCCCGAGGACTTCGCGCTGCTTTCCTTCGGCGGCGCCGGCGGCGTCCATGCCTGCGAGGTCGCGGAGGAACTGGGCATCCGCCGCGTGATCTTCCCGGCCCATGCCTCGACGCTCTCAGCCTGGGGCATCCTCTGGTCCGACATCGCCCATGATCTCAGCGCCACGCAGAT
This sequence comes from Allobosea sp. TAB14, assembly GCF_052113865.1. NCBI lineage: Bacteria > Pseudomonadati > Pseudomonadota > Alphaproteobacteria > Hyphomicrobiales > Alloboseaceae > Allobosea > Allobosea sp. TAB14. The sequence continues at coordinate 420 of NZ_JBFRDQ010000321.1, forward strand.
CGGTCTCTTCGCCGATCTCGCACCCGGCCTGGGCGAGAAGGCCAAGCGCCTCGTCGCGGAAGCGCGGCAATTGCTGACCGAGGACGGCGTCATGGAAGCCGCGCAGAGCTTCGAATGGGCGGTCGACCTACGCTATTCCGGCCAGGCCTTCGATCTGCGCGTCGCGCTCGACGATGCCGATTTCGCGCCTGCGGGCGTTGCCAAGGCGACCGCAGGCTTCCATGCCCTGCATCGCCAGCGTTTCTCCTATGATGAGCCGGAGGTGCCGGTCGAGATCGTAGCGCTCCGGCTGAAGGCCGTCGGCCGCCTCGCCAAGCCGGTGCCCGCGCAAGGCATCGAGACGAAGGTCGACGACACCGCGCCGACCCGACGGGTCCATGGCCGCCATGGCGCAGTCGCGACGCCAGTGCGCAAGCGCGACGCAATTGGCCGCACCGCGCCGGTCGCTGGTCCCGCCATCGTCGAGGAGCCCTACACCTCGATCTATCTCCCCGCCGGCTGGACGATCCTGACCCATGCGTCGGGCGCCCTGATCGCCGACCGCGCCGACAGCCATTGAGGTCCCAGATCATGACGAAACCCATGTCCAACCCTCAGCCGGGCATCGACCCGATCCGCCTCGAGGTCATCCGCAACGCGCTGGTCGCGGCGTCCGAGGAGATGAGCATCACGATCTGGCGCACCAGCCGCTCGACCGTGGTGCGCGAGATTCTCGATTTCTCGACTGCCGTCTTCGACGCGGAAGGCAACAACATCGCCCAGTCGGCGCGCATCCCCGTCCATCTCAACTCGATGTCGGACTGCCTGCGCACGATCCTCGACCGCTTCATCCCGCTCGACCAATGGCAGGACGGCGACGTGATCGTCACCAACGATCCCTATTCCGGGGGCCAGCACCTGCCGGATATCCAGACCTTCCGGCCCGTCTTCGTCGATGGAAGGCGCGTCGGCATCGTCGGCACCCTCTGCCACCATGTCGATGTCGGCGGCGCCGCCGCCGGCAGCTACTACGCCGCCGCGACCGAGGTGTTCCAAGAGGGCATCCGAATCCCGCCGCTTCGGCTCGTCGAAAAGGGCTTGCTCAACACTGGCGTCTTCGAGATGCTGCTGCACAATGTCCGCCAGCCCGACGAGACGCGCGGCGACCTCAACGCGCAGATCGCGGCGCTCGGCATCGGCGAGCGCGCCGTCGCCCGCATGGCCCGCAAATACGGCGCGGATTCGCTGGCTGCCGCAATGGCGGCGATCCTCGACGGCTCCGAGGCGATGATGCGCGCCGGGCTGAAGGCGCTGCCCGATGGCGAGGCCTGCTTCGTCGAGCTGGTCGACGATGACGGCCAATCCAACGAGCCGATCCGACTGGCCGTGAAAATCGTCAAGACCGGTGACAGCATCGCGCTCGATTTCGCCGGCTCCAGCCCCCAGGTCAGCGGCCCGGTCAACAACACCCGCGCCATGACCTGCTCCGCCGTCTATTACGCTCTGCTCGCCGCGCTGGGCGGCGACATTCCCGCGAATTCCGGCTGCTACCGGCCCGTCACCGTGACATTGCCCGAGGGCAGCGTCGTCGATGCCGTGTTCCCGGCCCCCGTCGCGGGGCGCATGGTGATCAATCACCGCATCGCGATCGCCGTCTTTGGGGCGTTGGCCGAGATCGCGCCCCAGCGCATTCCAGCGGCCTACTACGCGATCTCCTATGTCTATGCGCTGCAGACGGTCGGCCGGAAGGGCAAAGGGCAGGTCTATTTCGACATCGAGGTCGGCGGCTGGGGTGGCCATGCCGGCGGCGACGGTGCAAGCGCGCTCTCCTGCGGGCTGCACAACAACACCAATGCGCCGATCGAGATGGTCGAGGCGAAGTACCCCGTCACCTTCACGAAATACGGGCTGATCCCGGATTCGGGCGGCGCCGGACAATTCCCGGCATTCCGCTGAAGCGCGGCGACGTCGTCACGATCGAGACCTCGGGCGGCGGCGGCTTCGGCGATCCGCTGAAGCGGGATCCGCAGCGCATCGCCAAGGACCTCGCCGACGGCATGATCAGCCCCGAAAAAGCCGTTTCGCTCTACGGCTACTCCGAACAGATGGGAGCCGTCGCATGAGCGATGATCAGCCAATGGACGCCGTCCATCTCAGCCTCTCCGACGTCGAAGCGCTGACCCGGCGGGTGTTGACCGCCTGCGGCGTTGATGCGCGCAATGAACCCGCGATCACCGCTTCGGTGGTCGCGGCCGAGGCGGAGGGCATCCACAGCCATGGCCTCGCCCGGCTGCCGACCTATTGCGAACATGCCAAGGTCGGCAAGATCGACGGCAAGGCTCGTCCAGTCCTGGATAGCCCCCGACCCGGCCTGGTCCGCGTCGACGCGAAGGGGGGGTTCGCCCATCCGGCCATCGATTTCGGCCTGCCCGCCCTGTGCGAGGCGGCAAAGGCGCAGGGCATCGCCGCGCTCGCGGTGACCAATTCCTATAATTGCGGCGTCGTCGGCTACCATGTCGAGCGATTGGGACGCGAAGGATTGCTCGCTCTCGCCTTCGTCAATGCGCCGGCCTCGATTGCGCCGATGGGCGGCACGAAACCGGTCTTCGGCACCAACCCGATCGCGCTGGCGGTGCCACGCGCCGGGGCTGACCCGCTCGTGCTCGACCAGTCGTCGAGCGTCGTCGCGAAGAGCGAGATTGTCGTACATCAGCAGCGCGGCGAGCCGATTCCGCCCGGCTGGGCGCTGGACAGTGCCGGCAATCCCACGACCGATCCGCAGGCGGCGCTGGCGGGTGGCACGATGGTGCCGGCCGGCGGTTACAAGGGCGCGGGGCTCGCGCTCATCGTCGAAATATTCGCAGCCTGGCTGACCGGCGCCAATCTTTCGATCGACGCCTCCTCCTTCGCCGACAATCTCGGCGGTTCGCCGCGCACTGGCCAGTTCTTTGTCGCGATCGATACCGGCGCGATCGCTGGTCCCGGCTCAGGCGAGCGGCTCGAACGCCTGTTCAGCGCCATCACCGAACAGGAGGGCGC
>NZ_JBFRDQ010000322.1:0-2283 GCF_052113865.1 Allobosea sp. TAB14
GCGCACACCTTATCGACGCAATAGGTGCCTTCGTGCTCAGCCCGGAACGCCGCTCTTCGGGTGCCGGCAGCTATGCGATGGTCCTCGACGAGTTTCCCGAGCTCGGGATCGCCGCCGAGCATCTGCCGCGGCTGCTGGCCCTTGGCCGGGAGGCCGGCGTAACGACGATCGCGACCTTGCAGGACCTCGGCCAGCTCGAAGAGCTCTACGGTCAGACCAAGGCTCGTCTGATCGAAGCGCGGCTCGGGATTCGCTGCGTCCTCGCCCTGGAAGACGGTGAGACAGCGCATCGGGTAAGCGAGAACTGGATCGGCAAGCGTGAACTCCGACGAGACCGCGAAGCGACCTCTGAGGAACTGCGGGCTGGCATCAAGGATGCCCATGAAATYGTTAACGAGCCGGTGATTGCCCCGTCCGCCATTGCCGATGACCTCGGAACCTTCGAAAAGGGCGGACGCCTGTGGCTGCGAGCCATAGTGCTCGGCTTCGCGACTGTTGCCCATGTCGAAGTTCCCTTGACGATCTGGCCCCGGCGACGCCCAGCCTTCGAGCCTGCGCCCTGGCTGACCGACAGTTGGGCAGAATAGACCGATCTACCTTGCGACGGCCGCCTCCGGGCGGCCGTTTTGTATTTCAGCTATTCATTTCCCAACGCCCGAACAGCCCACCCCGTAATTCGGATGCCTCTTCACCGCAGAGGCATCCCTTGGTCGCGACGATCGCAGCCGGCACATCGGCCAGCTATTACACCTCCCAGACCGAATATTATCTCAGTGGCCGCGAGCCTGCTGGGCGGTGGCTGACGGCTGGTCCGGGCTTCGGCGTCAGCGCCGGCACGGTCGTCGAACGGAACCTGTTCGAGCGCCTGCACGCCGCCCGCGATCAGAGTGGTGCATCGCTGCTGACCAATAGCGGCGGCAAGGTGGRGCGGGTCGCCGGATACGATGTCACCTTTTCCGCCCCAAAATCCGTCTCGGTCCTCTGGGCTCTGGGCGATGAAGAGCTGCGTCGCGAAATCGAGCGAGCGCAGGAGCAGGCGGTCGAAGCCGCGATAGCCTTGCTCGACCGCAACGCCGCTTTCTGCAGGCGTGGCAAAAACGGCCAAATTCGCGAGCCGGTCCAACTCACGGTCGCGGCATTCCGTCATGGTGAGGCGCGACCAGCCGAGCATGAGGACGGAGCCGTCTTTGCCGACAGTGCGTTGCATCATCACGCCTGCGTCCTGGCATTTTCAGCGCGGGCCGACGGCAGCTTTGGCGCACTCGACGGACAAGCTCTGTTTGCGTGGAAAATGGCGGCGGGAGCGGTGTATCATGCCGAACTCGCATACGGCCTGCAGCGACTTGGCCTGGCCATCGACAACACCGGCTCTAACGGCCTCTTCGAGGTCGCAGGCATCGACCAGAACCTATGTCGATATTTCTCCGCCCGTCGTCACGAGATCGAGGAAGAGCTGGCGGCTGCCGGCATCGAGAATAGCGCCGATGCTCCTGCACTCGCCGCCGCCAAGGCACGCAGCACCCGCCGTTCCAAGCTCCAATCCGAAGATGGTCCGCGGGATCGCCATGCACTCTGGCGCAGCATCGCCGTCAACCGCGGGTTCAATCCCGTCAAAGTGATAGAGGCGGTCCGCCAGCATGGGCGGGCAAAAAGCCACATCCTGAGCACTGCGAATCTCGAGGCCTTGATCCGCGAGCGAGTCGATGCCGTACCGCGCAGGCTCACCGAAACTCAGAGCGTTTTTGAGCATCGTCACCTCGTCGCTGAAGTGGCCGCGACCCTGGTTGGTACCGGAGCTGGCGCAGAACGCGCCAAGCACGAGGTCGAACGTCTCGCTACATCCGGCACGGTCGTCGCGCTCGGTCATGACCGGCGCTGGCCGCATCCGATCTATTCCACACCAGAATTGATCGCTCTGGAACGCGATCTTTCGAGCCGTGCGAAGGCGCTCGCAGCGTCCCACGTCGCACGGGCTCCAGACCAGGCGCGGGTCGAAGCTCTCATTGCCTCCGCCGGCCTCAATGCCGAGCAGGCCGAGGCCGCCCGCGAGGCGACGCGAGCGGCCGCTTTGACCATCATCGAAGGCGCGCCTGGCGTCGGCAAGACCACTCTGCTCGCTCCCGTCTCGCAGAGTTGGACCGAAGCGGGCTGGAGGGTCATCGGCGCGGCCTCCGCCTGGAAGGTCGCGCATCTTCTGYGGGACGATCTCGGTATCGAAGCCCGCGCGATCGATAGCTGGCTGGCTCGCGCGGAGGCCGCCCAGCCCTTCCTTCAGGATCGCAC
>NZ_JBFRDQ010000323.1:0-2270 GCF_052113865.1 Allobosea sp. TAB14
GACGGACGCAGCCTGGATTTCATGTTCTCCGCAGCCTTCCAATCCGAGGGGTCCTACCGGGAGAGCATCATCATCACGGGGATCGATATCACGGCGCTAAAGCAGGCACAGGTGGACCTGCTGAACGCCCAGCTCGAACTGGCTCATGCGTCACGCCTGACGAGTCTCGGCGAGTTGACGGCGTCGATTGCTCATGAAGTGAACCAGCCGCTCGCGAGCGTCGTTTCAAACGCGCAGGCGGGGCTGCGCTGGCTGAGGCGCGAGCGGCCTGAGATTGGAGAAGCCGTTCATTCATTGGAGCGGCTTGTCGACGAGGCCAAACGGGCGGGAGATGTCATCGCGGGTGTCCGGGCACTCGCGCGGAAGGAAGCTCCGCAGCCGGATCGGTTCGCCTTGAACGAACTGGTCAACGAAACGCTGACATTGCTGGCCCAGGAGCTCGGAAAAGGCCGCGTCGGGCTCTCGAGGATGCTGGATGCGCTGTTGCCCGACGTTTTGGCGGATCGCATCCAGATCCAGCAGGTCCTGATCAACCTGATCATGAACGCCACGCAGTCCATGATAACGGTCGATTGCCCGGCGCCGCTGTTGAAGGTCTCGACCCATGTCGACGATGGACATGCCGTCGTCTCGATCTGTGACAATGGGCCTGGCATCGACCCGGCGCTGCGCGAGAGACTTTTCTCGGCCTTCGTCACGAACCGCGCCGATGGCATGGGGCTTGGCCTTTCCGTCTGCGCCTCGATCGTGGCACGCCATGACGGCCGTATCTGGACTGACGCCAGCGCTGAACGCGGTGCGACATTCCGGTTCAGCCTGCCCTTGTGCGACACGAAGGCAGACGGATGACGGATGCGGCGAAATTAGCGTTGCGGCCCGTCGTGCGGGTGATCGACGATGACGCTGCCCTGCGCGGCGCGCTAGCCAATCTGCTGCGCTCAGCCGCATTCGATGTCGCTGAATTCCCCTCGCCGCAGCACTTCATCGAAGCGTGGCGGCCGAGCGATTGCGGCTGCCTCCTTCTCGATATCCAGTTTCCCGGCATGAATGGTCTCGACTTCCAAGCCCGTTTTCGCGAGGTGGGTATTGCGATGCCGATCATTCTCATGACGGGACATGCCGATGTGCCGTCATCGATCCGCGGGCTGAAATCGGGTGCGATCGATTTTCTTGTGAAACCGTTCGACGATGCCGATCTCGTCGAAGCTGTCACCACAGCGCTGCAGAAAGACGCAAAGAGAAGTGTAAGCGATGCAGCGGTCGCCGATGTCACGGAAAAATACGCCAGCCTGACCAGCCGGGAGAAAGAGGTTCTTGCTCTTGTCGTCGAAGGTTTGATGAACAAGCAGATCGCGTTTGAGCTCAGCCTAAGCGAGATCACCGTCAAGGTGCATCGCGGAACGATGATGCGGAAAATGAAGGTACGCACGGTTGCCGATCTCGTGCGTGCCAGCGAAATTCTCAAAGCGCAGAGCGGTGCCTGACCTGCAATCCTTCTGCCCGGCAGGAAGAGGGAGTCAGGCTCCGCGGCACGGCCCGGCTACCCTTTTCACCAGACCCATTGGGTCGCCTCCCAACGATAGGCATCCTTGTCCCGCACCACATGGCCGATCGCCGGGAAGGGAAAATGGTAGTTCATGACGAGAGAGCGATCTGTCGCAACCCTGTCCAGCAACGCGCGTCGCGTCTTGACCGACAGAGCCGCATCGTAGTCGACGACGGGCGTCCATTCTGGGCGCTGAAGACTTGTGACAGGATGATGCGCGACGTCCGCCAGATACATCAGCTGCTGGCCGCCCGACTCGAAAAGGATCGCCGAATGCGCCGGCGAATGGCCCGGAGCCGCAACGTAGTGCACGCCTGGCACGATCTCGCCGCCGGCCTTGATCCGGATCAGGCGGGATTCGACGGTCGGCAGCACAGTCTTGACCGTCGCGACCTGCGCAACCTTGAAACCGTCCGGCCATAGCGAGCCGTTGATCTCGGACTCGAACCGGCTACCCTTCCAATAGTCCCACTCCTGGTCGACGAAGGCCAGGCGGGCGTTCGGGTAAGCGAGCGATCCCTTGTCATTCAGGAGTCCGGCGATGTGATCGACATGGCCGTGCGAGATGATGACGAGATCGATGCTGTCGGGAGAAATGCCGGCACGGCGTAGATTGGCTTGCAGATAGCTGTAGTTGCCGAATAACGGACCGAGCTTTTCCCCGAAGCCAGAGTCAACAAGGATACGATGGGTGCCGGTGTCGACGAAAAGGACGGTGTTGGAG
>NZ_JBFRDQ010000324.1:0-2231 GCF_052113865.1 Allobosea sp. TAB14
GTGTTGGAGCAGACGAAAAGCAGGTCCGTGCCCAGCTCCTGCAGGAGATCGAACTTGCGCTCGGCCCGGTCGAAGACACGCTGGCGGCGCCCCTCCGGCATGCCCTCGAAATCGCGRAASGGYTGGCAGGTSACGATCKCGAGSCCGAGATCGSCRCAGATSCGGCGYACYTCYGTCGGCGAGCCCGGRAAGGCGATCAGGTCGTTCTCGAAGATCTCGACCGCCGTGAAGCCGGCCGCCGCGATGGCCTCGAGCTTTTCCTGAAGCGTGYCCGAGACACAGACCGTGGCGATTGACGGAATCACAGAATGCCTCCTCCGGCGCGGCTCACGCGGCCTTGGCCAGTGCAGGCGCGACCGTAAAGGGCGCGCCGGTCTTGGCCTTGACCTCGTCGAGGGTGACGCCTGGCGCAAGCTCGATGAGGGTCAGGCCGCCGCCATTGGCCTTGTCGCAGGTCATCACGCAGAGATCGGTGATGATCATGTCGACGACGCCGGCGCCGGTCAGCGGCAGCGAGCAGCGCTCCAGCACCTTGGGTTCGCCCGCCTTGTTGGCGTGGTCCATCACGACGATGACCTTCTTCACGCCGGCGACGAGGTCCATCGCGCCGCCCATGCCCTTCACCATCTTGCCGGGGATGGTCCAGTTGGCGATGTCGCCATTGGCGGCGACTTCCATGGCGCCAAGGATGGTCAGGTCGATATGGCCGCCGCGAATCATCGCGAAGGAATCSGCCGAGGAGAARWAGCTCGWSSTCGGCAGYWCGGTGATGGTCTGCTTKCCSGCATTGATCAGGTCGGGATCGGCCTCACCCTCATAGGGGAAGGGCCCGATGCCGAGCAGGCCGTTCTCGGATTGGAGCGTGACGTCCACACCTGCAGGAATGTAGTTCGCCACCAGCGTCGGGATGCCGATGCCGAGATTGACGTAGAAGCCGTCTTTCAGCTCCTTGGCCGCACGGGCGGCGACTTCTTCGCGGGTCCAGGCCATCAGGCTGCCTCCCTCTTGCGCTCGGTCAGCTTCTCGATGCGCTTCTCGTTGATCGTGCTCTTGATGACGCGGTCGACATAGATGCCGGGGGTGTGGATCGCCTCTGGATCGAGCGAGCCGACCGGGACGATCTCCTCGACCTCGGCCACCGTCACCTTGCCGGCGGTCGCCATGTTCGGATTGAAGTTCCGCGCGGTCTTTCGATAGACGAGATTGCCGGCGGTATCGGCCTTCCAGGCCTTGACGATGGCGAGATCGGCCTTGAGCCAGGTCTCGCGCACATAGAGCTGCCCGTCGAATTCCTCGACCGGCTTGCCCTCGGCGACGACGGTGCCGACGCCGGTCTTGGTGTAGAAGGCCGGGATGCCGGCGCCGCCGGCGCGGATGCGCTCGGCCAGCGTGCCCTGCGGATTGAGCTCAAGTTCGAGCTCGCCGGCGAGATATTGCTGCTCGAACAGCTTGTTCTCGCCGACATAGGACGCGATCATCTTCSYGATYTGCCKGGTCTGCAGCARCATCCAYAGGCCRAAGCCGTCRGCSCCGGCATTGTTCGAGATCACGGTCAGGTTCTTCACGCCGGAATCGCGGATCTGCGGGATCAGGCTCTCCGGATTGCCCGACAGGCCGAAGCCGCCGGACATGATCGTCATGCCGTCGAACAGCAGTCCGTCGAGAGCCGCCTTCGGGCCGTCATAGATCTTGTTCGTCATCCATCCCTCGTCATTGTCGCTTGCCGAACTGACGGCAGACTATCCTGTTGTCTCAGACTCGTTCCAGCCCGATTGCGATGCCCTGCCCGACGCCGATGCACATGGTCGCGAGCGCACGGCGCTTGCCGGTCAGCGACAGCTCCAGCGCCGCCGTGCCGGCGATGCGGGCGCCGGACATGCCAAGCGGATGGCCGAGCGCGATCGCGCCGCCATTCGGGTTCACATGGGCACCATCCTCGGGGATGCCGAGATCGCGCAGCACGGCGATGCCCTGGCTCGCGAAGGCCTCGTTGAGCTCGACGATGTCGAAATCCGTCGGCTTCAGGCCGAGACGCTCGCAGAGCTTGCGGGTCGCGGGAATCGGCCCCAGCCCCATCACGCGCGGCGCGACGCCGCCCGCAGCGCCGCCGACGATCCGCGCCAGCGGGGTCAGGCCATACTTCGCCGCCGCCTTCTCGGAGGCGATGATGAGAGCCGCCGCGCCGTCATTGACGCCCGAGGCGTTGCCGGCGGTGACGGTGCCGCCTTCCT
>NZ_JBFRDQ010000325.1:0-2141 GCF_052113865.1 Allobosea sp. TAB14
GCGTGGCTCCGGCCACGAGCGTGCCGAGATCCTCGCCCGGTTGACGGATCTGTTCCTCGCCACCGCCATCCATATGGACGAAGAGCAGGTCGGCGTCTTCGACGTGGTGATCGGGCGGTTGTCGCGCGTCATCGAGCTCCATGCCCGCATCGAGCTGGCGGAGCGGCTGGCATCGATCCCGAACGCGCCGAACGGCGTCATCCACCAGCTCGCCCTCGACGAAATCGCCGTCGCGCGCCCGGTCCTCATTCAATCGCCGCGGCTCAGCGACCAGGATCTGGTCGCGATCTCGGCGGCGAAGGGCCGGGACCATATGCTCGCCATCACCGAACGGCCCAATCTCGGCGAGCCCGTCACCGATTTCCTGATCCTGCGCGGCGGCCGCGTGGTGACGCATGCCGTCGCCTCCAACCAGACAGCGCGCTTCTCGCGGCACGGCATGGGCGTGCTGGTGATGCGGGCGGTGCAGGACGACGCCTTGCAGGCGACGCTGGGCATGCGCCGCGACATCCCCGCCGAATTGTCCGAGCAACTGATCCGGGCGGCCAAGAACTCCGCCCGCAAGCGCCTCAACGAGAGCCTCGCCCTGGCGCTGGTCGACGAGATCGACGACGCCGTGGAGCGGGGCGCCGAAGCGCTCGCCGCCGACGGTCAGATGCCTAGCGAGCTCGGCCCGATCAGCGCCGCCCTGACGGAGATCAAGGAGCTGAACGAGGCCGGCCAGCTCGACGAGACCAAGGTGCGCGCCCTGGCCCAGAGCGGGGCGACCGAGCATGCGACCTGCGCGCTCGCCGTCCTGGCACAGCTCAGCCTGCCCGCGGCCGAGCAGATCATCCTCGGCTCCGACCGCGAGGCTGTGCTGCTCGTCGCACGCGGGCTCGGCTGGTCCTGGGAGACGACGGCGGCGCTGATCTCGCTGCGCAAGGACCTCGGCAAGTCGGAAGCAGCCATCGAGCGGGCCCGCGACAACTTCCGCAACCTCGCCCAGAGCACGGCCCAGCGCGTGCTCGGCTTCCTCAGGATGCGCGACGCAAGGCCGTGAGATAGCTGGACACGCGGCCTTCCCTGACCGCCTTCGCCTCGTAGCGCGTGCGGATCCAGCCGGGATAAGGCCGGCGCCAATCCTCGGCGCGCTCGTCCGTCCAGTCGAAATCCGGCGAGGCGAGCAGGCGCGTCAGCGTCCAGCCGACATAGTCGTCGATATCGCTGGCGAAGCGGAAACGACCGCCGGCCTTAAGTGCGCGAGCGAGCAAGCCAAGCGTGTGCTCCGAGACGAAGCGGCGCTTGCGCTGGCGGCGCTTCGGCCAGGGATCGGGATAGAGCAGGTCTATGGCGTCGAGGCTACCGGCCGGGAAGCGCGGCAGCAGCAACGCGGCATCGTCGTCCCAGACGCGGATATTGGTCAGGCCCTCGCGCTCGGCGACCGCCAGGAACTTGGCCATGCCGTTGATGAAGGGCTCGACGCCGATGAAGCCGATCTGCGGGCTCTCGCGCATCCGCATCAGCAGATGCTCGCCCCCGCCAAAGCCGATCTCGAGCCGCACCGCCTCGACGGGCTGCGGGAACAGCGCCTTGAGGTCGGCGATCTCACCCTCCGGCAGGCGCAGACGCGGCAACGTCTCTTCGATCAGCAAGCTCTGGCCGTCGCGCAAGGCCTTGCCCTTGCGGCGGCCGTAGAAGGCGCGTTCGTCATGATCGGAGTCGTAGGTCATGATCGTCTTCGTATCGCTTTGTCCGATGGAGCCGTCATTCCGGACGCAGCGAAGCGGAGATCCGGAATCCATCACAGAGCTGCGGAGCCTTACGATGGAGCCCGGGTCGGGCCCAGGATGACGGGGGTGTTTCAGCGACCTTATCCGTCAAGTCAAAGAAAAAAGGCCGGGTGAACCCCGGCCTTTCCATTCCTGACCCGGGGGTCAATCTCAGGCGACGGCCTTCTTCAGCGCATCGACGAGATCGGTCTTCTCCCAGGAGAAGCTGCCGTCGCGGCCGGCCTTGCGGCCGAAATGGCCATAGGCCGAGGTCTTGGCATAGATCGGCTTGTTGAGGCCGAGATGGTTGCGGATGCCGTTCGGCGACAGGTCGACCAGCTTGCCGAGCACGTCCTCGAGCTTGGCTTCGTCGACCTTGCCAGTACCGTG
>NZ_JBFRDQ010000326.1:0-3532 GCF_052113865.1 Allobosea sp. TAB14
GATCGAGGCCGTGCGGGTGCCACCATCGGCCTGGATCACGTCGCAATCGACGACGATCTGGCGCTCGCCGATCGCGGTCAGGTCGACCACGGCGCGGAGCGAACGGCCGACGAGGCGCTGGATTTCCTGGGTACGGCCGGAGGGCTTGCCGGAGGTGACCTCGCGGCGCGTGCGCTCATGTGTGGCGCGCGGCAGCATCGAGTACTCGGCGGTGACCCAGCCCTTGCCGGTGCCGCGCAGCCATGGCGGACCCTTTTCCTCGACGGTCGCGGCGCAAAGCACCTTGGTCTCGCCGAACGTCACCATGCAGGAACCCTCGGCATAGCGCACCACGCCGCGTTCGAGCGTGACCTTGCGCATCTCGTCGGCGGCGCGTTTGGAGGGTCGCATGAAATGATCCTGTCTTGCGGGGAGAGGCGGCTTGTAGGCTCTCCCACGTCACCGGGCAAGGCAGGGCGAGCCATATAGCCCTCTTGATCCGCGCGCCCGCCATGCCGACAATAGGGCACGTGCGCGATTTCGCAGCCGAGGTTCATGAGCGCTCATACAACCCGCCCGGAGACGACGAGCAGCCTGGTCGAGATCGACCAGCGCTCGCGCGAGATCTTTCGCCAGATCGTCGACGGCTACCTGACGACCGGCGAGCCGCTCGGCTCCCGCAACATCGCCCGCCTGCTGCCGATGGCGCTCTCGCCCGCGACGGTGCGCAACGTCATGACCGATCTCGAGCTTGCCGGGCTGATCTATGCGCCGCACACCTCGGCGGGGCGCCTGCCCACCGAACGGGGGCTGCGCTTCTTCGTCGATGCGATGATGGAGGTCGGCAACCTCACATCCGACGAGCGCAAGCGGATCGAGGCCCAGATCCGGGCGGCGGCGAGTCATCACAGCCTCGACCAGACACTGACGGAAGCTTCCGCGCTGCTGTCGGGCCTCTCGCGCGGCGCCGGCGTCGTCGTCACCACCAAGGCCGATCCGCGGCTGAAGCACATCGAATTCGTCCGGCTCGATCCTGCCCGTGCCCTGGTGGTGCTGGTTTCGGAAGACGGCGCGGTGGAGAACCGACTGCTCGCTCTGCCGCCGGGCCTGCCCGCCTCGGCCCTGACGGAAGCCGCGAACTTCCTCAACGCGCGCATCCTCGGCAAGACGCTCGGCGAAGTGCGTGGCGAGATCGGGGCGCAGCGCGCGCTGATGGAGCGTGAGCTCGACGCGCTCACCGCCCGCCTCGTCGAAAGCGGCATCGCCACCTCCTCGGGCCCGAGCGGCGATCGCCACCTGATCGTGCGCGGCCAAGCCAATCTGCTCGACGATCTCAGGGCGCAGGAGGATCTGGAGCGCATCCGCATGCTCTTCGGCGATCTCGAGACCCAGACCGACGTGATCGACCTGCTCTCCCGCGCCGAGGAGGGCGACGGCGTCCGCATCTTCATCGGCTCGGAGAACAAGCTGTTCTCGATGTCGGGTTCATCGATGGTGGCGGCGCCCTTCCGCGATGCCGAGCAGCGCATCGTCGGCGTCGTCGGCATCATCGGCCCGACGCGGCTGAATTATGCCCGCATCGTCCCGATGGTCGACTATACCGCCAAGGTCGTCGGCCGCCTGCTGGACGGCAGCCGGTGACGCGCTAGCTGCGGGCTTTAGCCCTTGGAGCTTGCCTGATGACGACCGCTGCCGCTCATGCCGCCTCCGATCTGCTCGCCGCTGCCGAATCCGGAAGAACGGCCGAGGTGAAGGCCCTGATCGCGAAGGGAGCCGATCTCGAAATGCGCGACTCGCAAGGCCGCACGGCGCTCCTCCTCGCTGTCGCCGGCAACCATGTCGAAATGGCCAGGGCCCTGCTCGCCGCCGGTGCGAGCCCCAACACGCAGGCCGCCAACCGCGACACGCCCTGGCTGCTCGCCGGTGCCTCCGGCCGCACGGACATCATCGCGGCGATGTTGCCGCTGAAGCCCGATCTGCGCTTGCGCAACCGCTATGGCGGCAATACGCTGATCCCGGCTTGCGAGCGCGCCCATGTCGAGACCGTGAAGCTGCTCCTGACCAGCGGCATCGACGTCAATCACGTCAACGATCTCGGCTGGACCTGCCTCTTGGAAATCGTGATCCTCGGCGATGGCGGCCCGCGCCATCAGGATTCTATGATGCCGACGTGCTGGCACGCGACATCGGCATTCGCTTCAAGGGCGTCGAGAAGACCAATGTCGAGGAGTATTGCGTCTCGGAAGGCTGGGTGAAGGTCGCGGCCGGCGCCGCCAAGGACCGCTTCGGCCGGCCGATGACGATCACCCTCAAGGGCCCGGTCGAGCCTTATGTGCGCGGCGAGACCAAGGAAGGCTGAGGCAGCCCGAGCGACCGCCTCTCATTCTCGGGCGCGCGCGCAGCGGCGACCCGAGAAACTCTCCCAGAGGATGCCGGAGCCTCTTCCGGCGTGAGATGCTCGGGTCGAGCCCGAGCATGACGCCTGTCCTCAGACGAGATCCTTGTAGAAAAACGTCGAGCCGCATTCAGCCCCGTCCGGCATCAGCGCGAAGCGCGGGATGGTGCCGAGCTCCGTCCAGCCCAGCCGGTTGTAGAGCCTTCGCGCGGCACCGTTCTCATCCGTGTCGAGCACCAGCAGGTCGCGTCCCCTTTCTCGGGCGATGGCCTCGGCCCGGCTCATCAGCGCCTCGCCGATCCCCTGCCGGCGCGCGCGGGAATGCACCAGCACCTTGGCGATCTCGGCGCGATGCGGCTGGTTCGGCTTGCCGATCAGATGAAGCTGAGCCGTCCCGACGATGCCGTCCGCATTGCGGGCGACGAACAGCACGATCTGTCCTCCCGCGACGCCAGCCGCGACATCGCGCCAGAAGCGCTCGTAATCGGCGGCCGTATTCCACGCCATGAAGCCGACCGAGGCGCCGTTGGCGACGCAGTCGCGCAGAATCTCGGCCAGCGCCGGCAAGGCGGCCTCAGCAGCCGGAGCGTCGAGAATGTCGATGGCGGTGGTCGTGGCGAGAGCGTTCATGCGGCATGTCCCGGAAAAGTACCGCTGCCCGCGGTGAGGATGACGGCGTAGCGCACGGGCTCGACGCCCGGATTGCGGTAAGTGATCGGGCCGCGCAGATGCATCTGCAGGCAATCGCCTTCGGCGAGAGCGTGACTTGTGCCTTCGACCGTCAGGTCGAGCCGGCCGCGCAGCACCCAGATCTGCTGGTCCAGCGTCGGCGCGCCGGCAGCGCTGTCGAGCCGGACCTCAGCACCCCCCGGCAATTCCACCTCGACGATCTCGAAGCTGGAGCCGGTTCCGCGCGGCGAGACGTTGCGGCGCAGATAGCCGCTCGCCGGATCGCGCCAGACCGGTTGCGACGCGCGGCGCGACAGCGGCCCGGTGCCGGCCTCCTCCTCCAGCAGGGCGGAGAGCGACAGCCCGAGCCCGGAGCCGAGCCGGACCAGCACCGTCGCGGTCGGRCTCGATTCGCCSCGCTCGATYCGCGARATCATSGCGCGGCTGACGCCGGTGCGCTSGGCAAGCWCGTCSAGCGTCAGGCCGTGG
>NZ_JBFRDQ010000327.1:0-2953 GCF_052113865.1 Allobosea sp. TAB14
CTGTTCATGTCCACGCAAGACTGGAAGATCGGCGGCGGCGCGGAGTTCGTCGGCCTCGGCAACTTTGTCGAACTGGCCAGGGACCAGCGCTTCCTCGAATCGATGGGGCACACGGCCTATTTCACGATCCTCGCGGTGGTGCTCCCGATCGTGTTCGGCACGGCGGCGGCGCTGGTGTTCCATCGCGAATTTCCCTTTCGCGGGCTGCTGCGCACGATCTTCGTGATGCCGATGATGGCGACGCCGGTCGCGGTCGCGCTGGTCTGGACGATGATGTTCCACCCGCAGCTCGGCGTGCTCAATTACCTGCTTTCGCTGTTCGGCATCGGCCCCTCGGCCTGGGTCTACGATCCCGCGACGGTGATCCCGACGCTGRTSMTGGTCGARGTCTGGCAYTGGACGCCGCTSGTCATGYTGATCGTGCTCGGCGGTCTSGCCGGSYTGCCRMRSGAACCCTATGAATCCGCGCTGATCGACGGCGCCAATGACTGGCACATGTTCCGSCACATCACGCTGCCGCTGGTCTGGCCCTTCATCATGGTGGCGATCGTGATCCGCACCATCGATGCGCTGAAGGCCTTCGACACGATCTTCGTGATCACCCAGGGCGGGCCGGGCACGGCGTCGGAGACACTGAACATCTTCCTCTATCTGCAGGCCTTCCAGTTCTACAAGATCGGCTACGCGTCCTCGGTCGTGGTGATCTTCTTCGTCATCATCATCATGCTCTCGCTGCTGCTGCTCTATGCGCGGCAGAAGTCGAAGTGGAACGCGTGATGGGCCGCTTCGCCAAAAAGCTCGGCTTCTGGGCTTCGGTCTTCGTGCTGGTGTCGCCGGCGGTGCTGGTCTTCCTCTGGATGATCTCGCTGTCGCTCAAGAACGAGCTCGACAACACCGCCTTCCCGCCGGTCTTCATCCCGGATCCGCCGACGCTGAAGAACTATGTCGACGTCTTCGCGCAGAACAATTTCGGGCTCTATCTCTGGAACTCGATCCTGGTCACGGGCGGGGCGGTGCTGCTCGGGCTGATCGTCGGCGTTCCCGCCGGCTACGGCATCGCGCGCGGCAAGGCGCATAAATTCGCGATCCTGATCCTGATCGCGCGGATGACGCCGGCCTTGTCCTATCTGTGGTGCTCGGCGGCAAGGCGAGCCGGACGCTGCCTTCGGCGGTCTACAACTCCCTGACCTTCGAGCAGATCTCCTGGGGGCCGCTCGCGGCGGCGGCGCTGCTGGTGACCCTGCCGGTGCTGCTGGTGACCGTGATCGCGCAGCGCCAGATCGTCGCGGGATTGTCGGCCGGAGGCCTCAAGGACGGCTAGCCGGAACCATCGCAAGGACGCTGCGGAGCCCTTGCGAGTCGATCTGTCTTCATACTAACATGTCAGCCACTGTTCAGCTCTGAAAGTTCCCTCCATGGCCTCCGAAAAGACCCGCTTCGGCCTTTCCTGCGCGATCACGACCCCAATGCGGGAGGGCGGCGGCATCGACCTGCCGCGCCTCGTCCGCCATGCCAAGCATGTGCTCGCGCAGGGCTGCGACTCGGTCACGCTGTTCGGCACGACGGGGGAGGGTGCGGCGCTCGGCCTGCCGGCGCGGACCGCGATGATGGGCGCGCTGATCGGCGCGGGGATCGATCCGGCCAAGCAGATCTATGCCGGCATTACCGCGGCCTCGATGCAGGAGGCGGTCGAGCAGTCCAGGCTCGCGCTCGATGCCGGGGCGAAGGGGCTGCTGGTCGCGCCGCCCTTCTACTTCAAGGGCGTCAGCGACGAAGGGCTCTATGTCTGGTTCTCGCAGTTCTTCGAGAAGCTGGGCGCTTCGGCCCGCAATGTCATCCTCTACCACATCCCGTCGGTGACGGCGGTCGAGATCAGCGTCGGGCTGGTGCAGCGGCTGAAGACGGCCTTCCCCGGGCTCGTCGCCGGCGTCAAGGATTCCTCCGGCGACTATGCCAACACCGAGGCGCTGCTGAAGGCGCATGGCGAGCTCGCCATTCTCGTTGGCGACGAGCGCCAGCTCGCGAGGGCGGTGCGCAACGGTGCGCAGGGCTCGATCTGCGGCGTCGCCAATCTGGTGCCGGCATTGCTGCGGCCGATGGTCTACGAGGGCAAGGACAGCCCGGTGGTGAATGCGCTCGTCGACGAGATCTGCTCCTATCCGGTGCTGGCGGCGGTGAAGGCGCTGACGGGTCATGTCCATGGCGATCCGGGCTATGGGGCAATGCGCCCGCCGCTGGAAGCACTGGACGAGGCCACCCGCAAGCGGCTCTTTGCAGCCTTCGATTCGATTACGCAGGCAAAGGCGGCCTGAACCAGGGCAACCTGAAGGAGGGATTGTGAATCAGCCGGAGCAGGAACCGCGCGAAGGCGAGCCGCTGAAGCTGAGGGAGCGCGCCTATGCCTCCTTCACCGAGCGGCTGCTGGCGCGCGAGATCAAGCCCGGCCAGTTCGTGACCCAGCGCGAGCTCGTGGCGATGACCGGCTTTCCGCTCGGCGCGATCCGCGAGCTGATCCCGCGGCTCGAGGCGGAGGGGCTGATCAAGACCGTGCCGCAGCGCGGCATGCAGGTCGCCCATGTCGACCTGAACCTGATCCGCAACGCCTTCCAGTTCCGGCTCTTCCTCGAGAAGGAGGCGACGGCGCTCTATGCGCAGAACGCGACCGACGCCGAGATCGCCGAGCAGCGGGCCCGGCACGAGGCGATCGTCGCCCGAGCCGAGGCCGGCGGCGACGAGCGGCTGATCGAGGATGCCGAGGACATCGACCGGCTGATGCACGAGGCGATCATCGACCATCTCGACAACGAGATCGTTGCCCAAGCCTTCCGGGTCACCTGGCTCAAGATCCGGCTGATCCGGCAATACGAGACGCGCATCCACAACAGCATCATCATCCCGGTGATGCAGGACCATCTCGCCATCATCGCGGCAATCGAGACGCGCGATCCTGAGC
>NZ_JBFRDQ010000328.1:0-4482 GCF_052113865.1 Allobosea sp. TAB14
GGCCCGGATCATGGCCGCCGCAGCGATCGGCGAAACGGAAATCGGCATGCTCGTCGGCCATGGTCTCGCGCCCTACGCCATCACCGAGCGCGAGGAGGCGAGCTTCGACCGGGCCGCCCGCGCCTTGCGGGTACGAGCGGTGCGCCGTTACGGCGCGCTCGCTTTGGCGGAACGCCCCTTGCCCGTCGCCGGGACGCTTGAGAATGCTGGGGCGCTGGCGAAAGGCATCGCCGCGCTGGGCATCGGCCTGCTGCCCTGGACGAAGGGGCAGAATCAGTTGCGCGAGCGTGTCGCCTTCCTGCGCAAGGTCGAAGCCGAGCAGGGCTGGCCCGATCTCTCCGACGAAGGGCTCGCGCAGAATCCGGAAGACTGGCTCGCGCCGCATATCCTCGGCCGTGCCTCGCTCGCGGCGATCCAGCCGGCCGATCTCGATTCGGCGCTGGCGGGCCTCGTCCCCTGGGAGCTGAAGCGCCGGCTCGATGCCGAGGCCCCGACGCATTTCACCGCCCCGACCGGCTCCTCTTTCGCCGTAGACTACGCGGCCGAGGCCGGGCCGACGATTTCGGTGCGCGTTCAGGAGCTCTATGGGCTGGCGAGCCATCCGGCGCTGGCCGRCGGGCGCGTGCCGCTGGTCCTCGAATTGCTTTCGCCGGCGCATCGGCCGATCCAGGTGACGCGCGATCTGCCCGGCTTCTGGCGCGGCTCATGGGCGGCGGTGAAATCGGAGATGAAGGGCCGCTATCCCCGCCATCTCTGGCCCGACGACCCCGCCGCCGCCTTGCCGACGACGCGGGCGAAGCCACGGGGGACCTGAGACCTACCCTCAATTCCCCATCCGGTCGCTCCATTGCCGTTCCCCGGCAAGGCAGGTCGACGGGTCGCCGGCTTGCGCTTTCTGGACCGTTGCATCCGGCGGCAGGGCGGCGATCTCGCGCAAGAGCTTGGTGCGCGTCGCCTCGACGAACTGGTGCTTCTCGCGGATCGGGATGACGAAGGCGCCGATGCCGGTGACGACGCAGTCCTTGTAGTAGACGTCGAGGTTGTCGATATCGAAATAGCCCGCCTGTTTCAGCATCACCGGCAGGCCGTTGATGGCGATGCCCTTGGCGCCTGCCTCGTCGCGCGCGGCGGTGACGGGGCGCCCGTCATTGTTGGCGCCGTCGCCGGAGATGTCGATGACGCGGCGCATCGCCGTGACGTTGGACTGTTCGAGCAGTTGCACGCCGAGATCGATCGCCCCGGAGATCGAGGTGCGCCGGCCTCGCCGCGTCGGCGCCTCGCCGAGTTCCTCCGCAAAGGCATTGGCGGCGGCCGGGCCGTCGATGATCTTCCAGGGCCGCACGATGTGCTGGAAATTGCCGCCGGCCCATTCGACATAGGTCACGGCGATCTTGCCSAKCGCGCCWTTGSYGATGGCGTCSTGCAGMKGYTTSGARCGRAAGGCCTCKATATAGCCGYYGCGCTGCARSGCGAGCTCGTCGAGATCCATCGARTAGGARATGTCGACCGCCAGCACGAGCGCGACGTCGACCTCCTCCGGCGGCGCATTTGCCGGCTGCGCATTCGGCGCGGCCTGGCTCCACAGCGCCATCGCAGCCAGACCTGAGAGACCGTACAGCCAGCGCCGCATCGCCACCTCCGCCATCCCGTCGCGGTGGCGAGTGTGCGCCGGCTTCTCGACGAGGCCAAGGCTGAAAAGCCGGCTTTCAGGCCTGTTTAGATAGCAATCTCGCGAGAACGAGCGGGAAAGCGCCTCAGGCCGCGCGTCGCCGCTCGACGATGCCGATGGCGGCGGCGACCACCTCCTCGACGCTCAGCGCCGAGGTGTCGAGAATGATCGCGTCCTCGGCCGCCTTCAGCGGCGCGTCGCTGCGGCCCGAATCGCGCGCATCGCGCCGGCGGATATCGGCGAGGATGCTCTCGAAGGCGACATCCTCGCCCCGGCCGAGGAGCTCCTTGTGGCGCGCGCAGGCGCTCCTCCGGAAAACCGGTCTCGTCGAAGCTGCCGACGAGGTGCTCGGCCGCCGCCGTGTCATGGATGTCGTGCCCGGCATCGAGCATGGCGCGCGCCACCATGCGGTAGAGCAGGCCGGTATCGAGGCAGGGCAGGCCGTAATGGGCGGCGAGCCGCTTCGCCAGCGTGCCCTTGCCCGATGCGGCGGGGCCGTCCACGGCGATGACGAGGTCGCCCGTGGCTGGCTTCATCCGATCCGGCCTCCGAGACCGTTCATCAGAGCGGTGAAGCTCGGGAAGCTCGTCGCGATCATCAAGCCGTCATCGACCACGACGGGATTCTGGGTCGCAAGGCCCATCACCAGGAAGCTCATGGCGATGCGGTGGTCGAGATGGGTCGCGATCGGGCCGCCGCCGCGCACGGGCGCGCCGCCCGAGCCCTCGACGAYSAGRTCGTCGCCYTCGATCCRGCAGGTCACGCCSGCRGCCTTCAGCCCGGCCTCGACCGCGGCGAGGCGGTCGGATTCCTTGACGCGCAATTCCTGCAGGCCGCGCATCCGCGTCGTGCCGGTGGCGAAGGCGGCTGCGACCGCCAGCACCGGATATTCGTCGATCATCGAAGGCGCGCGCTCCGGCGGCACCGTCACGCCCTTGAGCTGCGAGCCGCGCACGCGCAGGTCTGCGACGGTCTCGCCGCCTTCATTGGCCTCGCGCTCGACCGTGATGTCGGCGCCCATCTCGATCAGCGTCGTCAGCAGGCCGGAGCGCAGCGGATTGGTCATCACGCTTTCGAGCAGGATGTCGGAGCCGGGCACGATCAGCCCCGCCACCAGCGGGAAGGCGGCGGAGGAGGGGTCGGCCGGCACGACGATCGGCGCCGCCTGCAATTCGGGCTGGCCCTTCAGCACGATGCGCCTTCCATGCGCGCCTTCCGGCGTCACCGTGATCTCGGCGCCGAAATGGGCCAGCATCTTCTCGGTGTGGTCGCGCGTCGCCTCCGCCTCGATCACCGTGGTCTCGCCGGGCGCGGCGAGCGCCGCGAGCAGCACCGCCGACTTGATCTGCGCCGAGGCGACCGGGGGAGCGTAGACGATCGGGATCGCCTCCTTCGGGCCGCGCAGGGTCAGCGGCACGCGGCCGCCCTCCTGCTGCGAGACGACGACGGTGCCCATCTGCTCGAGCGGGTCGAGGATGCGCCGCATCGGCCGCTTGCGCAGCGAGGCGTCGCCGTCGAAGGTCGTGGTGATCGGATGCGAGCCGCAGACGCCCATCATCAGGCGCGAGCCGGTGCCGGCATTGCCGAAATCGAGGATATCCGCCGGCTGGTGCAGGCCGCCGACGCCGACACCCTGCACGCGCCAGGCGCCCGGCCCGTCATGGTGGACGACGGCGCCGAGCGCGCGCGCGGCGGCGGCGGTGCGCATCACATCCTCGCCTTCGAGCAGGCCGCTCACCTTCGTCTCGCCGATGGCCAGGAGGCCGAAGATCATCGCCCGGTGGGAAATCGATTTGTCGCCGGGCACGCGGACGCGGCCCTTGAGCGGGCCCCCAGCGCGGGCGGTGACGGGGACGGGGTCATGGTCGTGGGACACGGGGTCGGAATCTCTGCGCTTTGGGCCAAACGAGCTGCGCGCCCGCCCTAGCATGCCCGTGCGAGCCGCGCCAATGCGCGCGTCCGGGGCGCGCGCAGGGGCTCTGGAAAACGCATTGGACTTGCGCGGGGTGATCACATCGCGCAAATCAGCATTTGACAGCGCCGTCCGCCCCGATTAACGGACGCGCCTGCTTTTCAGAACATGATGGTTGAAGGTCCGACGCAGTGGCGAAACCGGAACTCGGAACGAAGCGCGTTTGCCCGGTCACGGGGCGCAAGTTCTACGATTTGAACAAGGACCCTATCGTCTCCCCCTATACGATGAGGACGAGGTCGAGGTCGCCGATGGCGCGGTCGAGCTCGTCTCGCTCGAGGATGCCGACGCCGAGGCGAGCGAGAAGGACGTCGTCGTCACCAGCGAGGACGACATCGAGGTCGAGGACGACATCGTCGCCGACGACGATGACGACACCTTCCTGGAAGAGGACGAGGAAGGCGACGACGATGTTTCCGATCTGATCGACGGCGACATCGAGGGCGACGAGGACAACTGATCCACAGCCTTCAAAAAAGATGACGGCAAGGCGACATTAGGCGCTTGTGTCTTCAGCCCGGGCCGCCTATAGAGCGCTGCGTCGCCGGCAGGCGGCCCGGACGGAACCGCCGAGGCGGTTTGAATAAAGTCCGATTGACGGCCGATCCCAACTCGGTCGTCTCGTGTGGGGCCATAGCTCAGTTGGGAGAGCGCTTGAATGGCATTCAAGAGGTCGGCGGTTCGATTCCGCCTGGCTCCACCATCTCCTCCTTCACGGAAGACCGCAGATCACCGCAACCGGCCCCGCAAAGGCCGGTTTTTTGCTGTCCTCGTGTCAGGAGCGTCCGCAGGGCGCCATTGGGAGCCAGGACGATCGTCCCTATCCTAGATCGGCCTGAAG
>NZ_JBFRDQ010000329.1:0-3007 GCF_052113865.1 Allobosea sp. TAB14
GTCTTTGTCCTGCGCCCTCTCGATCCTGGCGCAACCTGCTTCCGCCGTTGTCGGAGGCGTCAATTCGCGCGATGCGAACGGCACGCGCGCCTCGACCGTCAGGGTCGAGACCAGCCGGGGCGAGCTCTGCTCCGGGGCTGTCATCGCACCTGAAATCATCCTCACGGCCGCGCATTGCCTGATGGATGGCGGCTCGATCAGCGTCGTCAGCCTCGATCCGCGCTTCCGGGCGCGGCGCCAGCCCGTCATCGCCGTGCTGCCGCATCCGAGCTTCGTGCCCGGCACGACGCCGCGCACGCAGCCGGGCACCGATCTCGCCTTGCTGCGTCTGGCGCAGCCCCTGCCGCTCGACATTCAGCCGCTCGCTGTCGGCAGCTATCTCTCGCAGGGCGAGACCGTCACCATGGCGGGCTACGGCCTTTCCGCCGAGGACAACAAGCGCACGGCGCGACGCCTGCGGGAGACGCAGCTCGTCAACGCCGGCAACTACACCACACAGAACACCGTCAAGGTCGCCGTCGATGTCGAGGCGCGGGGCGAAACGCCCGGCGCCGGCGCCTGCCGCGGCGATTCGGGTGGGCCGGTCCTGCGCGGCTCCTCCCGCTCGCGCGATCTCGTCGGCATCGTCAGTTGGTCGAGTGGACCGCTGAAGACGCGCGCGCGCCGCATCTGCGGCGGCTTCACCGCGATTACCCCGGTGAGCGACCATCGGGACTGGATCGCCACGGGCAGCGCGCGGTTGCTGGCGCTGGGAGCGGACGGCCGCTCGGAGGAGGCCGTCCAGCCGCAGGTCAGTTCCGGCTGGAGCTGGTGGCTTTCGCGCTGACGGGGAATAAGGACGCCCCGCACCCTGGCGGGGATGCGGGGCGCGCCTCGATCGTCAGACGGCGAATTTGAGGCCCTTGATCGCAGCGAAGTCCTGCACGCCGCCACCCACGCGCTTGGTGGTGTAGAACAGCACGTAAGGCTTGGCGGAATAGGGGTCGCGCAGGATGCGCACGCCGGCCCGGTCGACAACGAGATAGCCGCGCCGGAAATCGCCGAAGGCGACCGAGACGGCGTTGTTGGCGATATTGGGCATGTCCTCCGCCTCGACCAGCGGGAAGCCGAGCAGCGTCGCCGGCGCCCCTGCGGAAGCCGGCGGCTGCCAGAGATAATTGCCGTTGGCATCCTTGAACTTGCGGACCGTTCCTTGCGTCTTGCGGTTCATCACGAAGGAGGCGTTCTGGCGATAGCCGGCCTTCAGCGCGTAGACGAGGTCGACCAGCACGTCGGACGGGTTGGAGGCGGCGAAGGCCCCGGCGACGCCGGTGTTGAGCACGCCGATATTGCCCCAGCTCCAGCTCGCTTCCGCCACCGTCGGATAGGCCAGGAAGCCCTTGGGCTTGTCGGTGCCGTCGCCGTTGACGAAGGCCGCGCCCTCCTGTTCGGCGAAGGCGCTCTCGACCTCCTCGGCAATCCACTGGTCGATGTTCACGATGGCGTCGTCGAGCAGCGTCTGCGTCGCGGCCGGCATGGCGTAAAGCTCCATCGCCGGGAAGGAGAGCTCGGCCAGCGTGGGCGAGCCCGTCTGGGAACGCGCCGCCGCCTCCGCGACCCAGCCGGAAGCCGGGCCGGTCGTGGAGAAGGCCTTCTTGTAGGTGCCCGACGAGATGGTGCGGACGGTCGCGAGGGAACGGATCGGCGAGACATGGGCCAGGCGGCGCAGGATCTCGCCCTCGACGGTCGACGGCGCCAGATAGCCGCCATCCGGGCCGGAGCCGGTCGAAAGCGCCTTGGCTTCCAGGCGCTTCAGCCCCCCGGCCTCGCCGGTGCGGACATAGGCCGCAAAGGCGGCCTTGTGTTCGGCGACGAGCGGGTCGCGGCCATGAGCGCCCTGGCCGTCATGGCTCAGCGCCGGACGGCCGCGCTCCAGCGTCAGCCGGTCGATGCGGCGCATGGTGTCGTCGAGCGCGGCGTCGATGCGGACGAGCTTCTCCTCGGTCAGCGGATCGGCGCTGTTGCGGGCCTCGATCTCCGCAAGGCGCTCGTCATTCGCAGCGCGATAGCTTTCCAGCGTGTAGCGCAGATCCTCGAAGGCAAGCGCGAGGTCGAGAGCTTGCCGCGCACGAAGAGGCCGCGACTGTCCTCGGCGAGGCTGAGCCAGCGGCCGAGGGGCTCGGCCGGGTCGTGCTGCCAGAGCAGCTTGACGCCGGAAGGGCCGCGCCGGGCGATGCTGTCGCGGAAGGCGCCGGGCTCGACCACGTCCTTGCCGAGATCGGGGATGCGGAAGAGGCTGGCATAGCCCTCGAAACTGCCGTCGACGGCAATGCGCGAAGGTTGCAGGGGCAGCAGTTTGGATTCGAGCGGAAGACGATGGAGATCGCTCATCGACCGCCCTCCCCGCCGCTTCCGCGCTGTCTCTCGCCAGCCTGGGGCTGCCCGCCCTCCAGCTTGGCCAGGTTACGGACGAAGCGGCTGAAGGTCTCCGTCGTCACGCTGCCCGGCCTCGCCTTGGCCGGCTGCGCATGGCCGGCTCCTTGCCGGATCGATGCCGGTTTCGCATCGCTGCTGCCTTTCATGACTGATCCCCCTCATGGCGTGCGTTGAAGCGGTTGAGCTCGCGGACGAAATCGTCGAAGCGCCGGTTCGCCGCCGTCAGCTCGCGCAGGACGAGCCAGGCGAGGCCGGATGCGCTCGCGGCCCAGAGCAGCAGGCCGAGATGGCCGACATCGGCCCGGCCGATGAAGGCCGTGRCGATCTGGTCGAGCATGGTCATGATGGCTCCTTCCCGGAGGCACGCCGGCCGTAGCCGACTGCCTCGCGTTTCTCGTCGTCGTCGAGGAAATCCGCCGCACCGAGGCGCCGCCAGAGCGATTCCCGCTCGTCGGCCAGCGCCTCGACCGCATCGAGATCGGGCTCCAGCGAGAGCTCGTCACCGAAGGCGGCCCCGAGCCACTGCGCCAGCGATTGCGCCGATCGTCTCACCAGCGGAATCACGGTCTGGCGCCAGAGCGCGCGGTTGGCC
>NZ_JBFRDQ010000330.1:0-2091 GCF_052113865.1 Allobosea sp. TAB14
CCCGATGCCCTTGGCAGCGCCGGTGATCAGGACGCGCCGGTCGGCGAGCGCCCCGCTCACCGCCTCGCCTCCGCGCGGGCGGTCTCGAGGCCGGGGCGCATGTCGTCGACCATCTCGTCGCAGCGGCCGATCCAGATATTGGGGTGCTTCAGCGCGTGCTCGATCAGCCCTTCCAGCGCCTTGATGCGCGAGGGCTGGCCGATCATCTCGGGGTGCATGCCGACCATCATCATCCGGTCCTCGGCATAGAGCACGTCGAACTCGCCCTTCCAGGCTTCGAGCAGGGCGGACGGCGCTTGCATGGTGCGGCCGGGCAGGACGATCGAGTACTGGAAGAAGGGCGCGTCATCGAGCACCCAGCGGAAGGGCAATTCGACGATCTTGGTCTCCTCGCCCGCGACCGTGTGGAGATAGGGCGAGTCGTCGTCGAAGAAGTTCGAGGAATAGTCGAAGCCGTACTCGACCAGCATCGGCATGGTGACCGGGCTGATCTCGGCCGCAGGCGAGCGCCAGCCGCGCGGCGCACGGCCGCTGACACGCTTGATCGACTGRAAGCCCYKCTCCATCTCCTCGCGCTCCTSCTCSGGCGARAGGTTGAGGATCCAGGTGTGGCTGTAGCTGTGATGGGCGAGCTCGTGGCCGCGCTTCAGGATCTCCTCCATCAGCCCCTCGCGCTGGTCGATGATCAGGCCCGGCACGAAGAAGGTCGCCTTGATGCCGTAGCGATCGAGCAGATCGAGCACGCGGCCGGTRCCSACCTTCCAGCCATAGGCGCCCTGSGACATCAGGATCGGCCGCTCGGCATAGGCCGGGTCGCGGCCAGTCCACATCGTTTCGGCGTCGAGGTCGAAGGTGAGGAAGAGCGGGAAACCCTTGGAGGTCAGCGGCATGACGGTTCCGTTCAGACGAAGCGGTGGAAGCCGAAGCGGCGCTCGGCGAGGAGGAGCACGATGCCGGTGGCCAGGATCAGCAGCGTCGAGACGGCGGCGACGCTGGGATCGATGCCCATCTCGACCGAGGAGAAGATCAGCACCGGCAGCGTCGTCTGGCTGGCGCTGATCAGGAAGATCGTGACCGGCACGTTGTCGAGCGAGGTGATGAACGAGAACAGCGCGCCCGCCACCAGCCCCGGCGCGATCAAGGGCAGCGTGACCAGGCGGAAGGCCTCGAAGCCGCTGGCACCGAGCACCCGCGCGGCTTCCTCGACGGCGAGATCAAGCCCCGACAGGCTGGCCAGCGCCGAGCGGACGACATAGGGCACGGTGATGACGACATGGGCCAGCAGCAGGCCAACGAGCGAGCCGCGCAGGCCGGTCATACTGTAGAACTGCAGGAGCGCGACGCCGACGACAACGGCCGGCATCACCAATGGCGCCATCAGAAACGAGGTGACAGCTTCAGAGCCCGGCAGCACCTTGCGGAACAGGGCATAGGCCGCGGCCACGCCCAGCACGAGCGAGATCAGCGTCGAGCCGCAGGCCAGGATCAGGCTCATGCGGATGGCGGAGATATAGCTCGGGTCGCTCAACACCTTGCCGAACCAGGCGAGCGTCAGCCCCTGCGGTGGGATGGTGAGGTAAGAGGTCGTCGAGAAGGCTGCCAGCACGACGACGATCACCGGCAATTGCAGGAAGGCGACGACCGTGAAGGCGGTGGCGGTAAGCCCCCAGCCGGGGCGGTTCTCGGCTGCGTCGCTCATGCCATCCCTGCCCAGCGCTTGGTCARYCGGCTCGACAGCCAGATSAYSSCGAYCGCCATGAAGGTCAGCGCGAAGGASAGYGCCGASCCGCTYGGCCAGTCGAGAAGCTGCATGWATTCGTCGTARATYAGCGTCGCCATSACCTKRTAGGTCGGCCCGCCGAGCATGCGCGGCGTCACCAGCGCGCTGATCGTCAGCACGAAGACGAGGATCGATCCGGCGAGGATACCGGACGCCGAGAGCGGCAGCGTCACCGCCATGAAGACATGGGCACGGCTSGAGCCSAGCGTTGCSGCSGCCGATTCMACGTCGCGCGGCACGTTKCGGATYGCYGCGACCAGCATCAGCACCATGAAGGGCAGRTAGATATGSGTGAGCCCGATGAAGAGCCC
>NZ_JBFRDQ010000331.1:0-2055 GCF_052113865.1 Allobosea sp. TAB14
CCTGCCCACCGAGCAGATCGCAGCCTTCTACGAGCTTTGGGCCAGCACACCGCATGTCGTGACGGCCTGGAGCCAGGGCGTCAACCARTCGGCGCARGGCACSGACAAGGTCRCSGCGATCCTGAACTGTCATCTCGCGACGGGGCGGATCGGACGGCCCGGCTGCGGTCCCTTCTCGCTCACCGGCCAGCCGAATGCGATGGGCGGACGCGAGGTCGGCGGGCTCGCCAACATGCTGGCCGCCCATATGGGTTACGCTCCCGAGGACATCGACCGCGTCCGCCGCTTCTGGCAGGCGCCGAACATCGCCCGCCGCGAGGGGCTGAAGGCCGTCCAGATGCTGGACGCGGTCGCTGAGCGCCGCATCCGCGCGATGTGGGTGATGGCGACGAACCCCGCCACCTCTCTCCCGGACGCCGACAAGGCCCGCGCCGCGCTCGCCGGCCTCGATCTCTTCATCGTCTCCGAGAATGTGCTCTCGAACGATACGGTCGCGGCGAAACCGCACTACATCCTGCCGGCCGCGGCCTGGGGCGAGAAGGACGGCACCGTCACCAACTCCGAGCGGCGGATCTCGCGCCAGCGCGCCTTCCTGCCGCTGCCGGGCGAGGTGAAGCCGGAT
The DNA here is from genome assembly GCF_052113865.1 of Allobosea sp. TAB14. Lineage (NCBI taxonomy): Bacteria > Pseudomonadati > Pseudomonadota > Alphaproteobacteria > Hyphomicrobiales > Alloboseaceae > Allobosea > Allobosea sp. TAB14. Next base: position 623 of record NZ_JBFRDQ010000331.1, read on the forward strand.
TGGTGGATCGTCTGCGAGGTGGCGAAGCGTCTCGGCTTCGGCGCCGCCTTCACTTACACCGGCGCGCACGACATCTATGCCGAGCACGCGGCGCTGTCGGCCTTCGAGAACGATGGCAGGCGCGATTTCGACATCGGCGCCCATGCCGGCCTCGACAAGGCCGCCTATGACAGGCTGCGGCCGGTGCAGTGGCCGGTCCCGGTGCAGCAGCGCGAGGGCACCGCGCGGCTCTTCGCCGATGGCGGCTTTTTCGGCCCCGACCGCCGCGCGCAGATGCGCCCGCTCGCCGCGCCGAAGCTCGCCTCGGACACCGACGGCACCTTCCCTCTGCTGCTCAACACGGGCCGCGTCCGCGACCACTGGCACACGATGACGCGGACCGGGCTCAGCCCCCGGCTCAGCGCCCATATCGCCGAGCCTGCCGTCTCCGTGAATCCGGCCGACATCGCGCGTTTCGGGCTGATCGAGGGCGGCTTCGCCCGTCTCGCCAGCGCCCATGGCAGCGCGGTGCTCAAGGTCGCGGCCGATGAGGGCGTCGCCCGGGGCTCGCTGTTCGCGCCGATCCACTGGTCCGGAGAAACCGCCTCCGACGCGCGCATCGGAGCGCTGGCGCAGCCGCTCTGCGATCCCTTTTCCGGCCAGCCCGAAATGAAGGCGACGCCGGTTTCGATCGCGCCGGTCGCCTATCGCTTCGAGGGCTTCGTCCTGTCGCGCGAGCCCTTCGCGCTGCCAGCGGAAAGCTGGTGGGCACGGCTCGCGGTGCAGGGCGGCGAAGGCCGGCTCTTCGCCACCGACTCAGCCATCGATGCCCTAGCGGCGCTGATGCGCGACCACTTCGACGCTCATGAGATGACCGAGCTGATCGACCGCGACGGCGGCAGCTATCGCTGCGCCGTGCTTCGCGAAAACCGGCTCGCGGCCGCCCTCTTCCTCGCGCCGGCGGGCCGCGCCCCGCTCTGGGACATGGTCAAGGCCGTCTTTGCCGATCCCGCCGCGACCGTGGAGAGCCGRCTCGCCCTGCTGTCCGGACGCGGCCCCGACGGGACCGATCCCGGTCCGACCGTCTGCGCCTGCTTCGGCGTCGGCCTGAACGCGATCCGCGCCGCCTTCGAGGCCGGAGCGGCGACGGCCGAGGAGATCGGCCTGCAACTCAAGGCGGGGACCAATTGCGGTTCCTGCCTTCCCGAAATCCGTCGCATCGGGGCGCGGCCACGCGCCAGCGAGGCGGCATGACGCATGCGACGCAAGAGCTCGGTCAGAGGAGAGACTGGAACATGGGTCAGCCTGTCTTGAAGGACACGATCGCGGGCGCGACGGTCGTCACGCTTCCCGGCAAGCCGCCGGAGGTCGTGTCGCTGCCGGCCGCGACGTCGAAGCCGCTGGGGGCGAAGCTGGCGGGCTGGGCGAAGGCGGCGATGGTCAATCTGCTGCCG
>NZ_JBFRDQ010000332.1:0-2020 GCF_052113865.1 Allobosea sp. TAB14
GCTTGGAGACGTTGACGCAGCCCTGCCTGTCGATCTGCAGGAAGGAGAGCAGCGATAGGTCGAAGCCCGCCCCCTGGAAATAGGTGAACTGGTAGGGCGAAGGCACGATCGCCTCGGCATTGGAGGCGCAACCGAACTGGAATTCGAGGAGCGGAACGCCGCCGACGGCGCCCTGCTCGATCACCCAGGTGACGGCGCCGTGCTGGCCTTCCTCAATCAGGATGCGCGGGACATTGGCCGAGATGCCGAAGCCGATATTGACCGCGTCGCCGTAACGCAGTTCCTGCGCSACSCGMCGCGCGATSACYTTGGCGACGTCGAAGGCCGGCGTCTCGAAGCTCGAYAGSGGCCGSSRCACCTCGCCSGAGATCGCSGGATCRTAGRCMGTCTGCGTCGTCTGCATCTGGTCGGGCGCGACCACGATCGCATCGACGAGGATGCCGGGCACGAAGACGGCCTGCGTGTTGAGGCTGCCGGCCTCCACCACGCGCTTCACCTGCGCGATGACGATGCCGCCATTGTTGCGCACGGCCAGCGCCTGATCGAGCGGACCGAGCAGGCCCCCTTCATGCTCGTAGGAGAGATTGCCGCGCTCGTCGGCCGTGGTGGCGCGGATGATCGCGACTTGTGGCACGATGCTGCGGAAATAGAGCCAGTCCTCGCCGTCAAACTCGACGCGGGACACGATCGGCTCGGCCATGGCGCGCGCGTTCATGGCGCAGCCCTGGTGCTTGGGATCGACGAAGGTGTCCATGCCGATCTTGGTCAGCACGCCCGGCCGCTTGGCGGCGGCTTCGCGGTGCATGTCGAACAGGATACCGCTCGGGATATTGTAGGCCGGGATCTCGTTGCCCGTGACCATCTTCCAGATTTCCGGAGGCTCGGCCGAGGACGGGCCGGATGGATAGGAACCGCCCATAATCCGGGCCAGCAGGCCGGGCTTGGCGATGTGATCGACGCCCTTGACGCCCCACATGTCGCCGGCCGCGATCGGGTGCAGCGTCGTCAAGTTGCGCGGGTGACCGGAGGCGTCGAAGCGCCGGCCGATGGCTGCAAGCACCGCATCAGGGCAGCCGAGGCCGGAGGAGGAGGAGACCGTGACGATCGCCTCATCCGGGATCAGGGCGGCGGCTTCGTCGGCGGAGAGGATGCGGGGGAAGGCCATGGGTTACGTCTCTTCGAGGTTTCAGCCGGCGGCGGCGAGCGCGCGCTGATAGGCGCCGCAGGATTCACGGATGACGAGGTTGGCGGGGCCGATGAAGCTTTCGGGCTCCGCGGCGGGGTCATTGATCTGCTTCAGCAGCAGCGCGGCGGCGCGCTCGCCCAAGCCCACGGGATCGACGGCGACGGTGGTCAGCGCCGGCGAGACATGTCGGGCTTCGCTGGTGTCGTCGAATCCGACGATGGCGATATCGCGCCCGACGACGAGGCCGTGGCGCGCCGCCGCCAGCATCGCGCCGATGGCGGTGACGTCGTTGTAGCAGACCACCGCCGTCGGCCGGTCGGCGAGCGAGAGCACAGTGCTCATCGCGCCGAAGCCGCCATCGCGCGTCGGCATGCTTTCGAGGTTGAGCGCCGGATCGACATTGCGCCCGGTCGCCTCCATCGCAGCGAGGAAGCCGCCATGCCGCTCCTGCCGCACCACCATCGAATGCATGCCGCCGAGAAAGGCGATGCGCTCATGGCCGAGATTGATGAGATGGCGGGTGATGCGGCTCGCCCCCGCCAGATTTTCCGGCACGACATGGCTCACAGCCACATCCGGCAGGCGGCGGATCGCCACCAGCAGGGCGGTACCGGCAGCCCTGACCCAGTCGAGATGCTCAGGCCGCGTATCCAGCGCCGGGCAAAGGATGATGCCGCCGGCGCCGTGCTCGCGCATCATCCGCATCACCTGCTCCTGGCGCACCACGCTCTCGGCGGTGTTGGCCATGAAGGCGACATAGCCCGCCATCTGCAGCACCTTCTCCACGCCGATGGCGAATTCGGCGAAGAACGGATTTGAGAGGTCGTTGAGGAC
>NZ_JBFRDQ010000333.1:0-2015 GCF_052113865.1 Allobosea sp. TAB14
GGCGACCTCTTCGGGCAAGGCGGGCGCGGGCGCGAGTGCTGCCATCGCCGCGACGAGCAGGGCGGCGATGCAACCGGTCGGGCGGAGCAGGCGGCGGCGAGGATCCCGAGGCATGGCCGGCTTCTCTCGCATGTCCGGCGCGTCGCAGCCAGCCCGCGACATCGCTTGCGGATTGTCCGGGTGGGCCTGCCTGTGCGAAGAGGCGCGCAACGCGGCGGCCGGAATGGCGGTCGGATGACGGAGCAACAGCCCGAGATGGCGAAGGCCTGGATTGTCTGGTCGCGGTGGTTCCTGCTGGCGGCGCTCGCCTTCGCCGGGTTGCTGCTCGCCTTCGTCGCGGTGCTCGACCCGTTCGGCATGCGCGTTCATGCCGGGCAGGCGGCCCAGCCGATCATGGATATCAACCAGCGCTACATGTACCCGCAGCTCGTGCGCTCGGGGGCCTTCGACGCTGCGGTCGTCGGCACCTCGACCATGCGGCTGATCGACCCGCAGGCGCTGTCGCGCGATCTCGGCGCCCGCTTCGTCAATCTCGCCATGAACGCCGCCACGCCCTGGGRGCAGATGCAGGCCGCACGCCTGTTTCGCCAGCACACCGCCGCGCCGCGCTGGCTGATCTGGGGGCTCGACGCGAACTGGTGCGAGGCCGACGCGACCGATCCGTCGAAATGGCGCACGCCGCGGCCGGTGCCGGCCTGGTTCTCGCGCGAGGTGCGCTGGTTCGACTGGCTCAAGCTGATGAACCTGACCAATCTCGAGATTGCCGGCCGGCTGCTCGCCTATCGCTTCGGCCTGGCGACCGAGCGCCTGCGCGGCGACGGCTACGGGGTCTTCACCCCGCCGGACGAAAGCTACGATCTCGCCCGCGCCCGCAGCCATATCTATCAGAACAACGGCGGCCGGCCCCTCGATCTGGCGCCCTTGCCGCGGATGCCGGTTCCGATCTCGGAGAGCATCGGCTGGCGCTTCCCGGCTCTCGACTGGCTGGAAGAGACGATCTCGGCCTACCCGAAATCGACCCGCCTGATGCTGGTCCTGCCGCCGTCGCATGTCGCGGCGTTCCCGCGCGAGAACAGCGCGGAGGGGCAGCGTTACACCGCCTGCAAGACCGCCATTGCGGGGCTGGCCCGGCGTCACGGCGCTATTGTGGTGGACTATGCCCACATCTCCCCCGTGACGACGCAGGATATGAATTACTGGGACGCGCTCCATTTCCGCCTGCCGATCGCGCAGCGCGTCGAGGAAGAGCTCGCAGGTCTCGCGAAAGGCGGCCAGCCGCTGCCCGACGGTGCCGCCCGGGTCTCGCGATAGCGGTTCGGGGAAAACGCCGGTGGCTGAGACGCGCCCTTACAGCTGCTCGATCGACGACAGCGAGAAGTCGTCGCCGGCCGGATTCTCGCCGACCACGAGCGTCGTGTCGGTGGCGTAGTGATGGGGTGGAACCGGAAGGTTGTACGGCGCGGGAACGCCCCGAAACACCCGGCCTGCCAGATCGTATTTCGAGCCGTGGCAAGGGCAGAAATAGCCTCCCGGCCAGGAAGCTTCCATGATGGGATCGCCCAGATCGGGCTTGGGGAGCGGTATGCAGCCCAGATGCGTGCAGATGGCGATCAGAACCATGAATTCGGGCTTGCTCGACCGGCACCAGTTCCTGGCATAGCCCGGCTGCTGGTTGACCGCGGGGTCGGGGTCGCCGAGCCGGGCGAGCAGGCCCGGATTCTTCAGCTCGGCGAGAGCCTGCTCGGTCCGACGCAGGACGAAAATCGGCTTTCCTTGCCAGAAGAACGAGATCTGCTGACCCGGCTGGATCTGCGAAAGGTCGATGGAAACCGGCACGCCCGCTGCCCTCACATCGGCGGAGGGTTCCAGCGAGGTGATGATGGGCCAGGATGCCGCGGTCGCGCYGACGACGCCGAAGGCGGCCGTGGCCAGGAACAGAAACTCCCGCCGGGTGGACTGCTCCCCATGGAATCCGACTTCGGCTTGCTCGGGCATCGGCGCCTCCGATCGAACGG
>NZ_JBFRDQ010000334.1:0-2008 GCF_052113865.1 Allobosea sp. TAB14
ACATAGGGCTGGAAGATGCGTGAGAGATAATCGGAGCGCCCGAGGATCAGCCCGCAGGCCACGCCGGAGACGGTGCCGAAGACGAAGCCCCACCACATGTTCTTGAGCGTGACCAGCAGCGCCAGCCAGAGATTATTGTCGTTGCGGGCGAGGCAGGCGCCGAAGCCGGCGGCATCGCCGAGGCAGCTCAGCTTCAGGAAGCTCGTCCAGATCATCGACGGCTTCGAGATGAAATAAGGGTCGAGGATGCCCGGCACGAGCGGTTTCAGCGCAGCGATGGCGCGCAGGCTCCAGCCCCATTCCCAGATCGAGAGGACGACGACCAGGATCGCGACCTGCCAGGCGACGACCTTTGCGGAGGATTGCTTCATCGGTTCACTCCGCCTTGGTTCGCCGGAACTCTTCGCCGAGCGAATGCCAGATATGGGAGTAGAGCCTGCCGAACTCGGCGCTCTCGCGCAGCGAGACGGCGTCGCGCGGCCGGGCGAACGGCACCTCGAAATCCTCCTTGAGCCGGYCGGGCCGGGCCGAGAGCAGGATGATCCGGCTCGCCAGGGTCAGCGCCTCGCCGAGGTCATGGGTCACGAACAGCACGGTCTGGCGCTCGCGCTCCCAGATATCGAGCAGCGTCTTGTGCATTTCGAGCTTGGTGTGCGTGTCGAGCGCCCCGAACGGCTCGTCCATCAGCAGGATCTCGGGCTCCATGATCAGCGTGCGCATCAGCGCGACGCGCTGGCGCATGCCGCCCGACAGCATGCGCGGGAACTTCGCGCCGAAGCCGCCGAGCCCCGCAGTCTCGATCGCTCGCGCGACCTTGGCCTTGCGCTCGGCCTTGTCCACGCCGGCGATTTCGAGCCCGTAGCCGATATTGGCTTCGACCGTCCGCCACGGGAACACGGTGTCGCGCTGGAAGACGTAGCCGACCTTGCGGTTGACGTCGCCGTGCCGGACTTCGTCCGCATCGATGGCGATATGCCCGCTGCTGCGCGGGATCAGGCCCGCGACCATGTTGAGGATCGTGCTCTTGCCGCAGCCGGACGGGCCGAGCAGGGYGACGAACTCGCCCTGTTTCACCTCGAAGGAGACATCGTCCACCGCCTTGACCCCGGCTTCGCCGGAGCCATAGCGCTTGTCGAGATTGCGGACGGTGATGCGGATGCGTTCTTGCGCCGGCTCTGCCTGCGCGAGCGGGGTGTCGAGCCGGGTGCGTTGAGCCAGCGCCATGACCGGGCTCACCCGAACTTGGCGCGTGCGGCTTCGAGGAACGTCATGTCGACTATGTCCTCGAACTTTGCCGGCGGGATGTCGGTGCCCTGGCGATACCAGACCTTGCCGCCGCGCTCGAAGGAGGCTTTGTCGATGCGCCCGTCATACTCCCAGGTCTGCTTGTCGAAGCCGAGCTCCGCTTTGACCGCATTGGGATCCTGGCCGCTGTAGAGCTTCTCGCCCACCAGCGCGTAGACCTCCTCGATCGGGGTCGCCTTGACCCATTTCATCCCCTGATACATCGCGTTGACGAAGGCTTGGACCGTGGCCTTCTCCTGCTCGCAGGTTTCCGTCAGCGCATAGAGGACGAGGACGGGCACGGTGCCGCCATAGGCGGAGACGAAGACGCCAGGCTTTGAGGTGTCGAAGATCGCCTTGCCGAAGCCTTTCGCCTGCGACTCGACCACCCAGCCGGGAGGGGCAATGATCGCATCGAACTGCTTGGTCTCCAGCCCCGGCAACATGGTGTTCAGCCCGCCACCGGCAACCCAGGTCACCTTGTCGCCCAATCCCTTCGACTCGAAATTGTAGGTCCCATACATCCAGGTACCGGAGCCGATCGCTGTCGCGGCGATGACCGGCTTGCCACCATTCGGCCGCTTGTAGGCCGCGAGCTTCTCGACGCTGTCGATGCCCGCACCGAACAGGTCCTTGCGGACGACGACATTGGCGATCGATGAGATCATCTGCGTCGCCATGATGATCTTGCAGGGTTTGCCCCGCGTCGAGAGCTGCAGCGGGT
>NZ_JBFRDQ010000335.1:0-2006 GCF_052113865.1 Allobosea sp. TAB14
GGTTGAGGATCAGGCGGATCAGCGGTTTGGTGCGGTTGATGTCGCTGGGCGGGACGACGAGGTAAAGCGTGGTCGGGAGTTTTCCGCCGACAATATCGCCGATGCGCCAGTCGCAGCGGCGCGTCACCTCCGCCACGACGGGATCGCGATACAGGCCGAGGAACGACATGGCGGTGGACAGCACGCCGGAGCGTTCATTGTCGGATTTGTTCAGCAACTCCCGCGCGGCTGAGGCTATGACGGGATGCGGCCCGGCTTCGCCAAGATGGGCCGTCGTCATCATCGCGGCGAGCGTGGTTTCGATCGGTCGCTTCGGATCGGAGAGGAAGGCGCCGACGCCGGCCAGCGTCTTGTCGGTCTCGGCATAGAGGACGTGCAGAATGGCGCCGACCAGCAGGGCGTGGGATGTCTTTTCCCAATGGTTGCGCTTTTCTAGGCTGCCTTCAGGATCGACGAGGATATCGGCGATGTTTTGCACATCCCTGACCTCCCACTCGCCGCGGCGCACCTCGAGCAGCGGATTATAGGCGGAGGATTTGCTGTTGGTCGGATCGAAGAGCAGCACCCGGCCATGCCGCGACCGAAAGCCCGCGGTCAGCGTCCAGTTCTCGCCCTTGATGTCGTGGACAATCGCCGATCCCGGCCAGGTCAAGAGCGAGGGAACCACCAGCCCGACGCCTTTACCGGAGCGGGTCGGGGCGAAGCACAGCACATGCTCCGGTCCGTCGTGGCGGAGGTAGGTACGATCGAGTTTGCCGAGCACCACGCCGTCGGGTTCGAGCAGCCCCGCCGCCTTCACCTCGTCGGGTTGCGCCCAGCGGGCCGATCCGTAGGTCGCGACGTTCTTCGCCTCGCGTGCGCGCCAGACCGACATGCCGATGGCGACAGCGACGGCGATGAAGCCGCCGGATGCGGCGATCATCCCGCCCATGGTAAAAATGTCGGGGGCGTAGGCATCGTAGAAATACCACCACCAGAAAAAAGCGGGCGGATAATAGACCGGCATTCCGCCCAGCTCGAACCACGGGGTTCCAAGCTGCGCCTGAAACCCGAGTTGCCATGCGGTCCACTGTGTTGCCGTCCAGATCGACATGATGACGATCAGGATGACGACGAGGAGTTGGCCCCAGAGGATTTTTGTTGCGGACATTCTTGTTGGTCCTTCCTGCTCAAGATGATGGTCACAGGCCCAAGCCGCGTTTGCGACCGAAGCTCCAGTCGATGCCGTCGTCGCCGCGCTTGACGCCAGAGACGTGTTGCCCGAGCTGCTTTTCGAGGGATGGCGACCAGGGCACGAGCTGGAACCCGAGGCCGTCGTCGATCATGGCGAAACGGCCGGAGGCGAGCGCGAAGCGCCGCTGGTAGTTGCCGGCCACATATTCGCCGCTGGCCGCTTTGTTGAACGGCCGCCCGATCTCGTTCGCCAGCTTGTCGCCGAGCGCATCCAGCTCGCGCTGTCGCAGGGTGCCGATCAGGTTGCGGGCGAAGATAACGCTGCGGCCCTGCCGTTCGGCGAAACCCTGTTCGATCAGGCGTTCGGCGCGGCGGTCCATGGCGTCGCGCACTTCGACGCCAAAGCCGCCACCGCCGAGCGCGGTGGGCTCACGGGCGATGGCCTGCCGGTCGAGCCAGGTCGCGCCCGTCGCGGAAATCTGACGCTCGATGGAAAGATCGGAACGCACGGCGAGTGCGACGCGCCGGCGCCCTTGTGCGTCATCGAATTTGCGCAGTTCGACGATCGATCCTGGCGCGCTGTCTCCGGCGGCGTCGAGATCCGGCAATTTGATGTGATGGGTGCGGCCGTCGACGCCGTCGACCACGGCATAGGCGGTGCCGTTCAGCTCGTCGTCCAGGCCGCGATCGATCAGACGTCCGACGACGGGAACGTCGAGACTTTCGCCGGCCAGAACGTAGTTCGCGGCGCCGCGGTCGATGCCGCGTTCGGAAAGGCTGCGATGGATGCGCTTGATGATATCGCCACGCTCGCCCAGTCCCCGCAGTGTCGC
>NZ_JBFRDQ010000336.1:0-2001 GCF_052113865.1 Allobosea sp. TAB14
CGACGATGGYGTCGAAGACSCKCYTRTGGTCGTCGATCAGGTAGGTCTTCATCGAGCYGAASMKCTGSACSAGCTCGCGSCGGCTGCGATGCGAGCGCGCCAGCAGCGTCGACATGGATTCATGCAGCACTGCGAGCGTCGGCGAACGCGAGGCCAGCACGATGGCTCGGTGGAACTCGAAATCGGCGTCGCCGCCCGCATCGGCATCGTCGATGGTCTCGCCGATGCGGACGAGCGCGCGTTGCAGCCGCTCGAAATCGGCGATGGTGGCGCGCTCGCAGGCCAGGCGCACGGCCTGGCACTCGATGGCGATGCGCGCCTCCATCACATCGTCGATGAGGTCGGCCTGCTGGGCGAGCGCGAGCGTGAAGAAGTCCTTCAGCATCGAGGCGTCCGGCCGCTTCACGATGGTGCCGACGCGTTCGCGGATCTCGACGATGCCGAGCATGTGCAGGGCGCGCAGTGCTTCGCGCACGATCGGCCGGCTCACGCCGAGCTGCGCGGCCAGTTCGCGTTCGGCCATGAGCCGCTCGCCCTGCTTCAGCGTGCCGTCGAGCAGCCGCTCCCGCAGATAGGCGAAGACGCGCTCGAACCCCGACGCGCTGTCGGTACCTTGAGCATCCATCCCTGACATCACCGTTCTTATTTTCTGGTAAGACCAGTACGATGACCAGAAGCGAAAATCAACCGCGAGATGGCGGCGGCGGGAAGCCGTGCGCTGTTCGGGTTCGCGATCTCCGTTTGCTGCGTCGATCCCGGAGATTTTCGGATTGCCGGTTGAACCGTGCGGCCTGAGGCGGTCATCACCCGTGCAATAGTCGCTCAGGGGATTGGGAGGCCCGCATCCACCGGGGCGTTGCGGTCGATCGCCCGGCGCGTCGTGCCGAAGAGCGCAGCGTTCAGCTCTGCGCCGCTGTCCCGGAAGCTGCCGCGAAGCGCTCGATGCGGAAATCGTGCAGGGGGATCTCGGTCGTGCCCGTCGCGATCAGCTCGGCCATGGTGTCGCCGACGCCGGGGCCGAGCTGGAAGCCGTGCCCGCTGAAGCCGAAGGCGTGGAACAGGCCCGGCGTGGTGGCCGAGGGGCCCATCACCGGCAGCATATCGGCGAGATAGCCCTCGCAGCCCGACCAGGTGCGGATCACCGCGACGTTCGCCAGCGCAGGCAGCAGGCGCACGAGTGCGCGCAACTGGGCCGGCAGGCGTGCCGGGTCGGCCTTGGCATGGCCGGGCTCGAGATCGACCGCGACGCGCTCGGCCGCGCCGCCGAAGACGATGTTGCCGCGCTCGACCTGTCGAAAATAGCCGTCTGCTCCATGCTGCCGGCTCCAGATGCCGACCACGGGCAGGACGCGGTGGGGCAGGGGTTCCGTCACGCCCATCTGCGGGCCGCGCGGCGTCAGCGGCACGGGCTCGCCGAAACGGGCGGCGATGGCTGCGCCCCAGGCGCCGGCCGTGTTGAGCAGGCGATCCGCCTCGAACACGCCTTTGGCGGTCGTGACGCGGAAGCCCGCCGCCGTGGCTTCGAGGCCGGTCACCGCGCAATCCTCGATGATGCTGGCGCCGAGCCGCTGCGCCGCATCGGCGAAGGCGGGCGCGATCAGCCGCGGGTTGCCGGACCCGTCCTGCGGGGAGAACGAGGCCGCGATCGCGCCAGGCCCGAGACCGGGAAAGCGCGCCCGGATCTCGTTGGCGCCGAGCTCTTCCAGCTCCAGCCCCCAGGGACGCGCGGCTTCGGCATAGGCGCGCATATCCGCCAGCGCGTCCTCCTCGAAGATCAGGCGCAGATGGCCGGTGGCACGGAACTCGACGTCGCGCCCGAGCAGGCGCGCGGCCTCGCCCCAGAGCGCGCGGGAGCGATGCGCCAGCGGCAATTGCGTGAGATGGCGGCCGGTGCGGCGGATATTGCCGAAGGAGGCGACGGTCGCTCCCGTTCCCACCCGGCCGTGCTCGAGCAGCGTCACGCGCAAGCCCCGCCGGGCCAGGAAATAGGCGGAGGCGGTC
>NZ_JBFRDQ010000337.1:0-2913 GCF_052113865.1 Allobosea sp. TAB14
GCCCGCGAGCGCCCGACCTATTGCTCACCGGCATCGATCACCCTGCATGAGGGAAATTTCGCCAGCGGCGGCGTCATCCTCGTGACCATCATGCGCACTCATTCGGTCGATAGCGATCTGACCTTCGAGATCGCCGAGCGGCCCGCCATTGGCATGGTGCGGGTGCTTCAGGATTTCGGCGGCAACAGCGAGCTGCTGCACCTGGCCGAAAGCCGCGAAGCCGCCGAGCTGTGGCTGGCGAAGAACCGCTACAGTTCGGCACGGCTCGAGGACGTGACCGCCGATGAGGTTGGCGCAGATGTCGTCGAAGGCCGGGCGGCGGCGTAGTCGGCCACTTGCGGATCAGCAAATACAGCCCGGCCTCGCAAGAGCGCCGGGCTTTTTTCGTCTTCCGCATCCAGAGGAAGAGGAAGGCCGGGACGGGTTTGAGCCGGTCGGGTTGAGAGAGAGTGTCCGCCGGTTCGGCCCGTTCCTGCTCTCTGGAGTAACACTCCATGGCCAACTACTTCACCCATTTCTCGTGCTTGCTCGATGTCGGCATACCCGACAATGCCGCCCGAGCACTCGACCTCTACAATCGCCTGTCCGAGGACGGCGCATCGGAAGACCCGCCTTCGGAGGGCTTCCTGCTGTCGATCCAGCCCGAGCATGGCGGCACCCAGCTCTGGATGCGCGATGACGAGACCGGCGATCCCGAGCGATTGATCCAGTTCGTCAAAATCTGCGCGARGGAATTCGAACTGACCGGCCGCTGGGGCTTTCAATACGCCAACACCTGCTCGACGGCCCGCGTCAACGCCTTCGGCGGTGGGGCACATGCCCTCGATCTCAGCACCGGCGAAACAATCGCCTGGACATATACCGACGGCTGGCTCACCGACGTGCTCGACGGAGGCGATCCCGATGCCTGAGATCATCGAAACCACCGTCTATCGCCTCTCCGAGCTTTCCGACACGGCGAAGGACAAGGCCCGCGCCTGGTATCGGGAGGCGTCCAGCGACGACTGGCACGAATTCGTCTTCGAGGATTTCGAGGCGATTTGCGCCATTCTCGGCATCCGGCTGAAGACCCGCCCTGTGCGGCTCTATGGCGGCGGAACACGTCAGAAACCTTGCATCGGGTTCCGGGGATTCTGGAGCCAGGGCGATGGCGCCTGTTTCGAGGCATTCTATTCCTACGAGAAGGATGCACTTCGCAAGATCAGGTCGCACGCACCGCAGGACGAAGAACTGCATCATATCGCCAGTACATTGCAGGCGATTCAGCGGCGGAATTTCTACCAGCTTCACGCCGAGGCCACCCATCGCGGTCCCTATTACCACGAGTATCGCATGTCAATCTCGGTGGAGCGCGATAGTCCGACCTGGCAGGACATAACCGCAGATGCCGAGGAGGCCGTGACCGAGGCGCTGCGCGATCTGGCCCGCTGGCTCTACCGGCAGCTCGAACGCGAATACGAGTACCAATCCTCGGATGCCGTCGTCGACGACACTATCACGGCGAACGAATACACCTTCACAGCATCTGGTCGTCGCTTCGGTTGATCCAGACAAGCGCCCCGCCTCACGGCCGGGCGCTTTTTCCATGTCGGCCATGGCCGAGCATTTGAGAGGAAGAGGAAGGCCGGGACGGGTTTGAGCCAGTGCGGTCGAGAGAGAGCGCTGCGCGGCTCGATCCGTTCCCGCTCTCCGAGGTTCCTTCCATGACATATGCTTCCACCGCCGCGACCGTTCCGGCTGCACCGATGGTCTCTGTCGTCGACACAGCCTTCGCTATCCACCAGGCAGCGTTTCTCCTCCTTCCCCATCTCGAACGCGGTCATCGCGTCGATGCCGCCACCCTGCGCGGCGCGATGGAAACCGCCTTCGGCGCATCCGACGCCACCGGCGCCTGGGATTGGAAAACCGCCTATGAAGCCTGCGAAGCGGCGACCATCCTGTTCCTGCGCAAATACGGAAAGGCGCTTTTCCGCAAAGCCGGTTCTCAGGCGCCATCACGCCCGCCGACCGGGTTCTCGAACCCTCGGCAGGCACCGGCCTGCTCGCCATCCTGGCCGAGATCGTCGGTGGATCGCTTGTGCTCAACGAGCTGGCGGAAACCCGCGCCGATCTTCTCTTCCACCTCTTTCCGGCCATTCCCGTCACCCGCTTCGACGCGGCGCAGATCCACGACCATCTTGACCCGGCTCTTGTGCCGACCGTGGTGCTGATGAACCCTCCGTTCTCGGTGATGGCCAATGTCTCCGGCCGGATGGCGGACGCCGCCTATCGCCATGTCGCCTCGGCGCTGGCGCGTCTGGCCGATGGCGGGCGGCTGGTGACGATCACCGGATCGAGCTTCGCACCGGATACGCCGACCTGGCGTGATGCCTTCGTCCGGCTTCAGGAACATGGCCGCGTGGTGTTCACCGCGTCCATCGACGGCTCGGTCTATGCCAAGCATGGCACGACCATCGACACGCGGCTGACCGTCATCGACAAACTGCCCGCCGACGATCCGGCCGCGTTTCCGGCATCGCCGGGGATCGCGCCCGATGTCGCAACGCTGATAGGCTGGATCGGCGAGCACGTCCCGGCACGTTTGCCGGTCAATGCCGCGATCTCGGTTCCCGCCGCTGCACCCACGGCCGCACCGCGAACCGTTCGCGGCTATCTGAACCGTGCCGCCGCCTCTTCTCCCACCCGCACCGTCACCGAACCCGACGGAGTCGAACTCGCCTATGAGACGGTGGACTGGACGCCCGCCGAGGACGGCCGGATCACCGATGCGATCTATGAAGAATACGGATTGCAGGCGATCCGTATTCCCGGCTCTACGGCCCATCCGACCAAGCTCGTGCAATCGGCAGCCATGTCTTCGGTCGCGCCGCCGAAGCCAAGTTATCGGCCGCGGCTTCCCGCCAAACTTGTCAC
>NZ_JBFRDQ010000338.1:0-1986 GCF_052113865.1 Allobosea sp. TAB14
TCATTGCGGTGGCGGAGCATGGCAGCTTCACCCGCGCCGCGGCGGCGCTCAATCTCTCTCAGCCCGCCCTGACCGTTCAAGTCCGGGCGCTGGAGGAGGCGCTCGGCCTGCGACTCTTCGACCGGAACACGCGCAATGTCGCGCTGACACGCCTGGGCCGCGAGCTCTTGCCGGAACTGCGGCGCGTCCTGCGCGAACTCGAGGCGCTGCTCGACAAAACCCGGCAGCTCGCGCGCATGGCTGGAGGGATGGTTCGCATCGCGGTCCTGCCTTCCTTCGCCTCAAGCCTGCTGCCGGATGTGATCGCACACTTCCGCGCGCAACACCCCGAGATCGGCTTTGCGCTGCGTGACGTCATCGCCAGCGGCGTCACGGCGCTGACGCTCGCCGAGGAGGTCGATCTCGGCATCACCGGCGGACCGTTCGAGGATGCGGAGCTGGAGCTGATGCTGAGCAGCGTCGATCGGATGCATGCCGTATTCCCATCGGGTCACGCGCTGGACGATGGCACCTCGCCTTCACTCGCAGCGGTGGCACGCCACCCGCTCGTCCTGATGTCGCGGGCGACCAGCGTGCGGGCCGTGGTCGATGCCGCCATCGCGGCTGAGGGGCTGGTGGCGGAGGTTGCCGCGGAGGCGACCTACATGTCCACGGCCGTCGGCATGGTCCGTGCTGGAATGGGGATCGCGATCCTGCCCGAAACCGCAATGGAGATCAAAGCGCTGCCGATGCTTCGTTCGGCGCCGATCGACGATCCGCGGCTGGCGCGCAGCATCTCGGTGATCAAGCGCAGAGGCCGGACATTGCCACCGGCAAGTGCAGCCTTCCTGGACCATCTTGGCGTTGCGTTCGATGCGCTGGACCGCAGCGCAATGTGAGGCGGGTCCGCTTCTTGCCTTGGTGCGCTCTGCCCGCAGTCGCGGGTCTGCTTCCCGGCCTGAGCCGGGCCGCGGTCCGTCGCGCTAGCGATCGAACAGGCCTTCGAAGACAAGGCGAACATCCTTGGACGGATCGGTCAGGAGTTCGGCGCCGTCGACGCCGAAAACCAGCGTCGCCCGCTTTCGGACATCGTATGGCGGCCAGGCGGCGACGCCGCCGGCATGGATGAAAGCCGTGACCATTTCGTGCATGCCATCATCGCCGGGCCCCGCCGCAGTGCCGTAAGGTCCCGGCTGATTCCAGATGAGGCTGAGATCGGCGACATGGGGTGCCTGGCCGGCGAAGGGTCCGGCCGCGAGCGGCCTGGCGTTACGATAGACCCAGGTCGGCCGCCCGGCCGCGTGATGAGCATCGGCCAGCCGGATCGATGGCAATTCGTATTCTTCCGCCGTGAGCAGCTGCAGGCGCCGCGCGCGTGCAGGCATGCCGGGCCACATCCGCAAGGCACGCCTCTCGGCTTCCGCCATGATCTCGGGCCCCAGATGCGCCAGCAGCCGGCCATCCCAGCCCGCCGCCGAATGACCGTCTCCATGCGTCGCTTCGCCCAGGAAGGGCGCGGCCTCGTCGCGCGCCGTCCCGATCAGAAGCGGCACGGGGTGGCGGGGCAAGAGCAGCCGCGGCGACCGGGGCAGGAATGTCCCGTCGGCTACGGGGCGAAAGGGCTGGCGCCGGGTCTCGTTTCTGCTCAATCGCTCTTGCAGGGCAATGAGGCCGGCGGCCGGAATGTCCTGGAGGCCGCGGACGCAACCGCCGGCGAGGGCCAGCACCCTTTCGGCCACCGCATCCGCCGTCTCCCGGCTATGGACCGTGTCGCCGCCGCCGGAGCTCGAAAACGCCGCATGGAACAGGCCGGCCGCCGAGGGCGCAGCCAGAAGGGCCGCGACGTTCTTGGCCCCGGCCGACTCGCCTCCGACCGTGACGCGGCCGGGATCCCCGCCAAAAGCTCCGATGGCCTGCCGGACCCAGACGAGCGCAGCCACGATGTCCCGCAAGGCATTGTTGCCGCTGCCGCGGAATTCCTCGCCGAAGATGCGCCCACCTTCGAGA
>NZ_JBFRDQ010000339.1:0-1976 GCF_052113865.1 Allobosea sp. TAB14
ACCAGGGCGAGCGAAAGGAAACGGCGCAGCACCGAATGCACGGGCGTGACGGCGGCGGGGGCAAGCGCAGGAGCGGCCATCAGTAATGCACCTTCTTGTCCAGCGCGAAGGTCTGCACGGCCGAGAAGACGAGGATGAAGGCGAGGAAGATGAAGGTCAGCGCCGCGGCATAGCCGGTGTGGAAATACTGAAAGCCCTCGAGATAGATGTTGTAGAGCAGCACCTCGGTCGACCCGACCGGGCCGCCGCGCGTCATCACCGCCACCGTGTCGAAGATCTTGAAGGCGGTGATCATCGTGGTGACCAGGACGAACATCGTGGTCGGCCCGAGCAGCGGCCAGGTGATGGTCAGGAAGCGGTCGATCCCGCTGGAGCAGCCGTCGATGTCGGCGGCCTCGTAGAGATCGCGCGGGATTGCGGTCAGCCCGGCCAGGAACAGGATCATGTTGAAGCCGATGAGCTGCCAGATGCCGATCACGGCGAGCGTCGCCAGTGCGGTCGAGGGTTCGCTGAGGAAGGCGATCGGGCCGATGCCGAGCCATTTCAGCAGGCCGTTGACCGGGCCGAGCGACGGATGGAGCAGGAACTGCCAGACGGTCGCCATGGCGATCAGGGTCGAGGTCACCGGCAGGAAATAGACCACCTCGTAGAAGGAGCGCGTGCGCTTGCGCCGATGCACCAGCACGGCAATCAGCAAGGCGCCGAACACGCCGCCGGGCACGACGATGGCGACATAAAGCAGCGTGTTGACGAGCGAGCGCCGGATGATCGGATCGGCCAGCGCCTTCTGGAAATTGGCTAGGCCAACCCAGTCCATGTCGACGCCGCCGAACTCGTAGTTCGTCAGGCTGAGCCATAGCAGGACAGCGAGCGGCAGCAGGATCGTCAGCAGGAGCAGGACGAAGGCCGGTAGCGCGAAGCCGAGCCCGGTGACACGCTCGATCCAGAGCCTGCGGCGCGCGGCGGGGGCAAGGCCGGCCGGGGCGGAGAGGGCGAGCGTCATGCCCCGGCCCTCAGTGGCACGACGGAGGCGGTCGCAGCACCGGGGCTGCGTGGCTCGATGCGCTCGCCATCGGCGGCAAAAACATGGGCTGCGGCCTCGTCGAAGCAGAGCGTGACCTCGGCGGTCTCGTTGACACCGGCGGCTACGGTCGGCGTCGCGCGCATCGTCACGCCGGTTGCATCGCGCCCGGCGAGGTCGAAATGCAGGATGTATTCGGAGCCGAGATTCTCCTTGCGCCGCAGTCGGGCCGAAAACCAGGCGCGCCCGCTGCCGGGCTCGCCCTGGACCAGCGAGAGGGCCTCGGAGCGGATGCCGAGCGTTACGGCCTGTCCTTGCGCCAGCGGGACGCCGAGCGCCAGGGGCCGGCCGAAGAGTTCGAGGCGGCCGCCGTTTGTAACCGTCGCCGGTAGCAGGTTGATCGCCGGGCTGCCGATGAATTGCGCGACCTTGAGCGAGGCCGGCTTCTCGTAGAGCTGCGAGGGCGTGCCGAGCTGCAGCACGGAGCCTGAATCCATCATCGCGACGCGGTCGGACATCGTCATCGCCTCGACCTGGTCGTGCGTGACATAGATGAAGGTCGCGCCGAGGCGCTTGTGCAGTTCGGCCAGCTCCGTGCGCATATGGACGCGCAGCTTGGCGTCGAGATTCGAGAGCGGCTCGTCCATCAGGAAGACGTCGGGGTTGCGCACCATCGCGCGACCGAGCGCGACGCGCTGGCGCTGCCCGCCGGAAAGCTGGGCCGGTTTGCGGGCGAGCAGATGGTCAAGCTGGAGCTGTGTCGCCACTGCCGCGACATCGGCCTCGATGCCGCGCATCACGGTTCGGCGCAGGGCGGAGAGCTGTCGCAGCAGCGGCAGGCGCTGCCAGAGCCTGAGCCGCGACATCGTCAGCGGCAGGGCGATGTTCGCGCCGACGCTCATATGCGGATAGAGCGCGTAGGACTGGAAGACCATGGCGACGCGCCGCTCATGCG
>NZ_JBFRDQ010000340.1:0-1968 GCF_052113865.1 Allobosea sp. TAB14
CCGCGACGGCGACGACCACGCCGACCACGCCGGTGCGGATGTGGCCGGGCTTCACCCGGGACTCACGCGGCGGCATGATGCGCGGGCGGGCGGGCTGGCTCTCGGCCGGCTCGGGCAGGGGCTCGCCGAATTCCTGGCCCTCGGCGGGCGGCAGGGGGGCGAATTCGGGCTGCTGCTTCGGCTCGGGCGGGCGCGGAGGCTTCGCCGCCGGCTCCTGGGGGCGAATCACCGGGCCACGAGCGGGCGGCTGCGGCGCCTCGCTGTATTCGGCCTCGATCCGGGCGACGGCCTCGTCGAGCGTCAGGCGCTCGCGCATGATCTCGGCCTCGCTCAGCGGCGGATCGAGACCGCGCAACTGCGCGACGAGGGCTGCCCGCGCCCGGTCGAAGATGGCGCGGCGCGCCTCGGGTGAGTTGTCGGGCAGCCCGGCGACGGCGCGTGCCAGGATCGGGTAGAAATCGGCCATTGGCCTCACTTGTCGCTGATGACGAGCCGCGTCAACCCTCGAACGGATTATGAACGAGGATGGTGTCGTCGCGTTCCGGGCTGGTCGACAGCACGGCGACGGTGGCGCCGATCAGTTCCTCGATGCGGCGGACATATTTGATCGCCTGGGCCGGCAGRTCSGCCCAGGAGCGGGCGTTGGCGGTCGAGCCTTCCCAGCCTTCGATCGTCTCATAGACCGGCTCGACGCGGGCCTGGTCGCTCTGGCCGGCGGGCAGATGCTCGATGATCTGGCCGTCGAGCTTGTAGCCGACGCAGACCTTGATCTCCTTGAAGCCGTCGAGGATGTCGAGCTTGGTCAGGGCGATACCGTCGATGCCGGAGGTCTTGACCGTCTGGCGCACGAGGCAGGCGTCGAACCAGCCGCAGCGGCGCTTGCGGCCGGTGACGACGCCGAATTCCTTGCCCTTCTGGCCGATCAATTCGCCGATCTCGTCGAAGAGTTCGGTCGGGAAGGGGCCTTCGCCGACGCGGGTGGTGTAGGCCTTGGCGATGCCCAGCACATAGCCGACGGCGGAGGGGCCCATCCCCGAGCCGGTCGCGGCCTGGCCGGCGACGATGTTCGAGGAGGTGACGAAGGGGTAGGTGCCGTGGTCGACATCGAGCAGCGCGCCCTGCGCGCCCTCGAACAGGATGCGCTTGCCGGCGCGGCGCTGCGCATCGAGCAGCGCCCAGACGGTGTCGGCATAGGGCAGCACTTCGGGCGCGATCGCCTTGAGCTGGCCGAGCAGTTCGCGGCCGTCGACCTCGGCGATGCCGAGGCCGCGGCGCAGCGCGTTGTGATGGGCGAGGAGCCGCTCGATCTTGGCCTCGAGCAGGGCCTCGTCCTTGAGATCGACGACGCGGATGGCGCGGCGGCCGACCTTGTCCTCATAGRCCGGGCCGATGCCGCGCTTGGTCGTGCCGATCTTCATGCCGGCATTCGAGGTCTCGCGGAAATGGTCGAGCTCGCGGTGCAGCGGCAGGATCAGCGTCGCGTTGTCGGCGATGCGCAGGTTGTCCGGCGTGATTGCGACGCCTTGCGCGCGCAGCTTGGAAATTTCCTCGACGAGRTGCCAGGGATCGACSACGACGCCRTTGCCGATGACCGAGAGCTTGCCGGGGCGCACGATGCCCGAAGGCAGAAGCGAGAGCTTGTAGACGACGCCGTCGATGACCAGGGTATGGCCGGCGTTATGGCCACCCTGGAAACGCACGACGACATCGGCCTGGCTGGAGAGCCAGTCGACGATCTTGCCCTTGCCCTCGTCGCCCCACTGGGCGCCGACCACCACAACATTCGCCATGAGCGAGGTGTCCCTGCTTGTTCCGCGTTGCCTCACGCAAGCGGCCCGCGCAAATGCAAAACCCCGGCGCAAGGCCGGGGTTTCGGGGCAGGTCCTTGCAAGCCCTCATGGGCCAATGCGGCGCGAAGGTCAAGTTTTGCGTAGGTCTGTTTGAGGCCCCCCAGCCCTCATCCTGAGG
>NZ_JBFRDQ010000341.1:0-1960 GCF_052113865.1 Allobosea sp. TAB14
GCCCGGTTTCATCGACCTCAAGGTCCTGCGCTTCCAGCAGACGCTGCCGACCGTGCCGGGTTCCTTCAGCATTCCCGCGATCGTGCCGAGCAGCGTGATGCCGTTCCTTTTCGCGCCGGTCGCCCGCGATGCGGCGCTGGTCGAGGGCAGTGCCGAGGGAACGATCTCCGAATTCCTGTTCAAGATCGAGAAGAACGGCGCGATCTTCTGGGTCGGTGCCTGCATCCCGGCCGGTACGATCGATTTCTCGCGGGCCTACATCTATTTCCATCCCGACACGATCTCGGCGAGCGACGATGCCGGCTATCCGACGTTCACCGGCCGCTGGCCGACGGTGAAGCGTTATGTTGCCGGGCAGGGGCTGCAGATGGCCGCGATGAAGACGATGCCGCTGATCGTGCCCTTCATGACGAACGCCTCGCGCTCGAACCAGCCCCGCACCAATCTCTTCGCCGATCGCGGCGTCGAAACGCTCGACGACATTCTCGCCGCGATCCAGATCACGCTCGGCCAGACGACGCCGCGCGGCTCGGTCCAGCAGGTCGGGACCTCGAGCTTCAGCTCCGGCGTCAACCATCTCGCTCGCTTCGCCGAGATGCTCGGCGGGAGCGGGCTGATCCGCGAGCAGATCGATTTCGACAGCGCCTTCATGAGAAATGCGCACAAGCTCGCGCCGAGCTTGCCCGGCGCGGTGAACTGGATGGTGACCCAGTCGCCGCCGCCTTGGGGCAAGCGCATCGGCTGGCTCTACCTGCCGCAGTCCGCTTTCCGCAACGTGCACACCATGCGCGGCGACACGCATAGCCAGATCGGCACGATGATGTTCCAGACCATGATGATGCTGAGCGTCATCCCCTGAGCCAAGGGGCGAAAGACGCAGGGATTCTGGCCTAGCTGGTTCGCCTGACGTTCCAGAAGGTCGGGAAGCTCGCCAGAACGCCTTCCAGCTTGCGGCTGAACGCCGTCGGCTGGAAATACTGGCCGAGCGGTGCATAGGGCACGTCCTCGAAGACCTGCAACTGGATCTCGGCGGCGAGGCGCTTCTTCGTCTCGGTGTCCGGCGCATCGATCCAGGCGTCGCGCAACGCCTCGATCTTCGGCGCGGTGGGCCAGCCCGGCCAGGCGGCAGCGCCATTGCCGCGCAGCGAGACATGGCCGACGGGGTCGAGGATGTCGATGCCGTTCCAGCCGGTGAAGAAGCAGTTCCAGCCGCCCTGCGACGGTGGTTCCTTCTTGGCGCGCCGGGTCACCACCGTGCCCCAGTCCATCACCTGGTAGTCGACATTCATGCCGATGCGCTTGAGCATTTCGCCGGCGACCTCGCATTCCGCCTTCAGGTTGGCGAGATCGGAGACGCCGAGCAGCACGACCTTCTCGCCGTTGTAGCCGGCCGCGGCCAGCGCCTGCTTGACCTTGCCGATGTCGCGCGGCCCGTTCAGCACCTCCATGCCGGCGTCGTTCGCGAAGGGCGTGTCCGGCGGAAACACCCCGACGCCGGTACGCCAGAGCTTCGTATCCGAGCCGCCGACCGCTTCCATGAATTCCTTCTGGTCGATCGCCAGCAGCATGGCGCGGCGGATCGCCGGATTGTCGAAGGGCGGGTGCAGATGGTTCATCCGCATGATCGCGATCGCGCCCGTGGTCTCCTTGATCGCGACCTCGAGCCGCGGATTCTCCGAGAGCAGGGGCAGGAGGTCAGGCAGGGGCTGTTCCACCCAGTCGATCTCGCCGCTCTGGAGCGCGGCTCCCGCCGTCGCCGGATCGGCCAGCGTGTGCCATTCGACCCGGTCGACATGGACGATCTTCGGGCCGGCCGTCCGGCCGGGCCTGCCGTCGCCGCGCGGCCGGTAATCGGCGAATTTCTCGTAGACGGCGAGGTGGCCCGACTGTCGCTCCGATGCGACGAAGCGGAAGGGGCCGCTGCCGACCACCTCGGTGATCTGGGTGAAGGCGTCCGTGA
>NZ_JBFRDQ010000342.1:0-1953 GCF_052113865.1 Allobosea sp. TAB14
GTCGAAGAACAGAAAGACGTCGCGCGGCTGATCGGTGGCGTTTTTGGGGTCGCCTGCGAAATCGCCGTCTCGCATCGCTTGTCCTGAACGCCAGGCCCGAATGCGCGCAGCCCAGCGCTCGAGGTCAGGTTCGTCGTAACGGGATCGATAGAGTTCCTTGGAGCCGTGCAGCCGGCAATAGACGAAATCAGCGGTCAGATCCATGAGGCGCGGCCAGTCGGCCGTGTCCGCGCAGACCAGCGCAACCCCGTAGCGGCGCAACAGATCGACGAAGACGGGATCGCGAAAGCTGTCATGCCTGATCTCGATCGCATGTCGCAGCGGACGTTTCGCATCGGTTTCGACCCAGGCTCGGCCATCGAGATGCGTGTCGTGCCGACGGGCGAGCGCGGCTGCTTCCTGTGTGTTCTTCGGGAGCAGCTGCAGGAAATCCTCCATGACTGCGGCGTCGAAACCAAAGCTTGGCGGGAATTGCCAGAGTAGCGGCCCGAGTTTGGGGCCGAGACGAAGCAGGCCGGATGCCATGAAGTTGCTCAGCGGCGTTGCGATCTGTCTCAGGCGCAGGACATGGGTGATGTAGCGTGAGCCTTTGATCGCGAACAGGAAATCGTCCGGTACGGCCTGCGCCCAACGCTCGAACACCTCAGGCTTCTGCAGACCGTAGAAGGTGCCGYTGACCTCCAGCGCCGGAAACCGATCGGCTGCGAAGGACAGCTCCCGCTTCTGCACCAGTCCCTTCGGATAGAAATGCCCGCGCCAGGGAGCATAGGTCCAGCCGGATAGCCCGATCCGGATATTCTTCTCCTGCCGGTCCTTCTTCCGCATCGAACGCTGCTCCCGCTGGTGCTGGTTTCCAGCCAACGTCGCGGCGACGGTTTCGTTCGCGGCCAATCAGGGACTGGATGCCGGCACCCTGTGAAGGCGGTTCGCGACATGATCCGGGATGATGGCGGCAGCCGGCCGATCGGCGTCTCGGTCCGCAACCCGCACGGAAAGACTGTCTATGCGCTTCGCCTGGGCCTGTCCGAAAGCTTCGACCGGACGATTGAACCTATTCGTTTCGCGCTGCGTTTATTCTGCATCGCGAAGCCGCCGGGATGAGAGGCCGAACCGGTTTTGCTACCTAACCCATGTGAGTGCCACCGGGTCTCGTTCCGGTGACGCTGCCGCTTCCCAACGGAGGCGCCTATGAATGCCCGCGATCGGGAAAGCTCCCGAAGCGCCGAGATCGATGAGACGCGGCAACGAAGCCTGGATGTTCTGCTGGCGCCGGTGGCGCGACGTGTCCGCTTCGAGGCCGGTGCTGAGCTTCCGCTCGACGATGCCATCTATTTCCCGATCGACGGCATCACGACCCTGATGCTTCAGCGCGGGCAGACGAGATTTCAGATCGGCTTCGGCAGCCGCGGCGATGCTATCGGCATCCAGAGGCTGTTCGTTCCGGAGTTCGCGGATATGTCCGCGAAGGTCCTGAAATCCGGCAACTTCATCTGTGTGGCTCCCCAGACCTTGCGGCGTCTCCTGCGCGAGGATGGCGGGTTACGCGCACGGTTGATGTTTCATGCCCTGCGCGCCGCTGGCCGTTACCTCGACGAAGCGGCTCGCACGGTGGCGCTGTCGCTGGAGCGGCGCGTGGCGCATTGGATCAACCGCTGCGGCGAGGCCCTGGCCAGCGACATCATTCCGATCACTCATCACGATCTCGCCCATACGCTGGGCGTGCGCCGGTCCGGCGTGACGGTCGCGCTCCATGTCATTGAGGGTGAGCGCCTGATCCGCTTGTCGCGAGCGCGCATCCAGATCATCGACAGCAGGGGGCTTGCCGCCTTTTCACAGCCGCGCTCTCCTGACCGGCACCATTCGGCAAATGGCGGATTTCAAGCGGATGCGAGTTTTCGGATCTGACGGAGATCAGCGACAAATGGGTCGTAAGCCTGTGTTCGATCCTTTTCC
>NZ_JBFRDQ010000343.1:0-1892 GCF_052113865.1 Allobosea sp. TAB14
GCACTAGCCGGCCTCCGGCCTCACTGCAACGAGATCAAAAGCAGCAATCCGACGCCGCCGACGATCATCGCCATGCCGAGGATCTCGCGCCGGCTCGTTCCCTCCGCGAACAGGCGGCGCGAGGCGATCTGCGCCAGCGGCACCTCGATCAGGCCAAGCGTGCGGACATTGGCGGCGCTGGTCAGGGAGAAGCCGATGAACCAGAATTGCGAGGCGGCGGCGCCGAGGAAGCCGGCCGACAGCGAGCGCCGCCAGTTGCGCAGGCTGAGCCACAGCGCCGGGCGGTTCGCGACCAGCATGTAGAAGGTCAATAGCGCGGTCTGCATGGCCAGCCCCAGCACCAGGATGGTCGAGGCGCGGATCAGGAAATTGCCCTCCGGCAGGGCCTGGATGCCGCCGCGGAAGCCGATCGCCGAAAGCGCGAAGCAGGCGCCCGAGACGATGCCGAGCACGGCCGGCCGCAGGCCGGCGCGGGTCAACTTCTCCCCCGGCTTCCAGGAGACAACGATGACGCCGCAGGTCGCGATCGCGATGGCGAGGAATTTAAGCGGGCTGAGCGCATCGCCGAGCAGCAGCGCGCCGAAGATCGCGACCTGCACCGGCTCGGTCTTGGTGTAGGCGGTGGTCACGGCGAAGGAGCGCTCGCGCATCGCCGCCAGCATCAGCGCGGTCGCCGCGATCTGCATCAGCGCGCCCCAGGCGGTGTAGCCGAGCGAGGCTGGTCCGATCGAGGGCGGCAGCGTCCGCAGCCCGAGGCAGGCGGCGGCGAGGAAGACTATCGCGAAGGGCAGGCCGAACAGGAAGCGCACCTGCGTCGCCCCGACCACGCCGATGACGTCGGTCAGCGAGCGCTGCGCCAGGTTGCGCGCCGTCTGCAGCAGCGAGGCGAGGATCGTC
Organism: Allobosea sp. TAB14; assembly: GCF_052113865.1. Taxonomy (NCBI): domain Bacteria; kingdom Pseudomonadati; phylum Pseudomonadota; class Alphaproteobacteria; order Hyphomicrobiales; family Alloboseaceae; genus Allobosea; species Allobosea sp. TAB14. Next base: position 898 of record NZ_JBFRDQ010000343.1, read on the forward strand.
GCCGGAATCCAGAGAAAGCCGAAAGCCACGCCGATGAGCCCCGCGAAAGCATGATGCGCTATCGCTTCTGGACCGGCCGTGGCGGCTAGGCAAATCGCTGCGCTGGGGGTAGGTATGCATGCAGCTATGAGTTCCTGGGCGGAGATTTGCGCCCGTCGTCTCGAAAATGCCGCATGCGTCGCGTTGAACCCAGCGCCGTCGCGCTGCCAAGCTTCGTTCACGACAAGACAGGTTCAAGACCCGCCGATGATCGCATCCCGCCTCACCGTCACCCTTGCCCTTGGTCTCGCCTTCACGGCACCGGCTCTGGCCGGAGCGAGCCTCGTCGTCGACGCCTCGAGCGGCGAGGTCCTGTCCGCCGAGAACGCGACCCAGGCCTGGCGCCCGGCCTCGACCGCCAAGATCATGACGATCTATCTGGCGCTGAAGGCTGTCCGCGACGGCCGCATCGGCCTCGAGACCGCGATCCCGGCCTCGAAGCTCGCCGCCAGCCAGCCCCGCGTGAAGGTCTATATCCGCGCCGGCCAGGAGATCAYGCTCGACAACGCGCTCAGGATCATGATGGTCAAATCGGCCAACGACATCGCCTATGTCGTGGCCGAGGGCGTCGGCGGCAACGTGCCGGACTTCGTGGGCATGATGAATGCCGAGGCCCAGCGCCTCGGCATGCGCGATACCCGCTTCATGAATCCGAATGGCTGGGACAATCCCGACCAGCAGACCAGCGCGCATGACCTCGCCGTGCTCGCCATGGCGCTGATGCGCGACTTCCCGGAATACTCCGCCTATTGGAGCACCTCCGCCGTCCAGCTCGGCAAGCAGGTCATGCACAACACCAACGGCCTGGTCGGGCGCTATGTCGGCATCGGCGGCATGAAGACCGGCTTCACCTGCGCCTCGGGCTTCAACGTCGTCGCGACCGCGAGCCGCGGCGGACGCACTCTCATCGCCGTCGTGCTCGGCTCGGCGTCCGGCACGGAGCGCACGGTCAAGGC
>NZ_JBFRDQ010000344.1:0-1854 GCF_052113865.1 Allobosea sp. TAB14
GTGAAGAGCGCAGCGGGATCGGGCACCGCCAGCAGGCGCAAGGCGTCGGCGGCAAGACGGGCGCGGCGCTCGGGCGGCAGCGCGCCGCCGCGCGCCTGCGCCAGCGCTTCGGCTGTTGCAGCGCGGCGCTCGGCCGGGACATCGGGCAGGAGCTGGAGCAGGAGATGCGCCAGCCGGCCGGCCGCAGCGGCCTCGGCCAGGAACGGCCCGTCGCCCGGACGCTCCTCGCGATCGGCGGCGGCAAGCGCGCCGGACGGCTTCAGCGGCGGGGCCGGCTCGGCCTCCCGCGCGACCGGGCGCGCCAGCCAATCGGGGGGCGCAAGCCCTGCCGGAGCGGGGGGCGGTTCGGGTTCATCCTCCGGAGGCGCCCGCGGCGTCACGGTGAAGCGCAGGATCGCCTCATCCCCCTCCCCGATCTCGCGCAGGCCGGCCTCGGAGGCTGCGAGCCCCTCGGCGATCATCGCGTACCAGCTTCCCTCCGGCGCCTCGCCCTTGGCTTGCGCGGCACAGACGATCAGCCGGTCCTCGGCGCGGGTCATCGCGACATAGAGCAGGCGGTGATGCTCCTCGACCATCTGCGCCACCACGATCGCCTTGGCGCCCGCGGTCGCAGCGATGTCCTCGGCGCTGGCCGGCGGCCAGATCGGCACAAGTGAGCTGCCCGGTGCCGGAACGGCCATGATCTTCGGCAGGCGCTTGGCGCCGGGCTCGGGACCGAGATCGGCCAGGATGACGATCTTCGCCTCCAGCCCCTTCGAGCCGTGCACGGTCATGACGCGCACCTCGCCGGCACTGGCCGAGAGGTCGCGCTTCACATCGGCGGCGCTGCCGCTGACATGCTGGAGGAAGCCCGCGAGCGAGGGGCCGTAGCGCCGCTCATGGTCGAGCGCGGCATTGAGGAAGGCATCGAGCGCGTCGCCGGCCTCGGCGCCCAGTCGCRCCAGAGCGAGACTGCGCCCGCCACCGGGGCCGAGCAGATCGGCGAAGAAGCGGAAGGGGCCGCAGCGCCCGGCCTCACGGGTCCAGTGGATCAGCTTCGCTTCCGCCGCGGCATAGCGCGGCTCGGTTCCGGCGGCCTCCTGCAAGGCGGCGCGCAAGGAACCCTTGCGGCCGGGGGCGAGGCGCAGGAGATCGTCGTCGTTCAGATCGATCAATGGCGTCTTGAGCGCGGTCGCCAGAGTGAGGTCGTCATCCGGCAGCAGCAAAGCGCGGCCGAGCACGACGAGATCCTCCACCGCCGGATGCTCGGCCAGCGTCAGCCGGTCGCGGCCCGCGACGGGAACGTCGGCGTCCTTCAGCGCCTTGACGATCGCCTCGAACAGCGCGCCGCGCTGGCGCAGCAGGATCATCACGTCGCCGGCCTTGAACGGGTTGCCGCGATCGTCGCGGCGGTCGCGGTGCCAGCGCTGCAAGGTGCCGGCGATGCGCTCGGCGAGCTTAACCGTGCCGCTGCGGCGCTCGGGCGCGTCGACCGGCGTGGTCCAGGCATCGGGCCGCTCGCCGGTATCGTTGGCGGCGAGCGGCCAGATATCGACCGTGCCGGGCGCACTGCGGCGCACGGTGTCGTGCGTTTCCGGCCGCGCCGCGCCGTCGAAGACGAGTCCGCGCGCATGCCCGGGCAGGGCGAAGACGGCATCGACCGCCTGCATGATGTCGGGCGCCGAGCGGAAGGAGGTGTTGAGGCTGATCGCCTCGAAATCCAGCCGCGCGGCCTCGATCCGCCTTTCCAATGCGCGCCTCTCCTCACCGAAGGCTGCGGGCGCGGCTCCCTGGAAGCCGTAGATCGACTGCTTCTCGTCGCCGACGACGAAGATGGTGCGCGGCTTCAGCCGGAGATCGCCGCCGCTGGTGAAC
>NZ_JBFRDQ010000345.1:0-1832 GCF_052113865.1 Allobosea sp. TAB14
CGACCGAGAGCAACCCGTTCTTGGATATGAGAGCGAAGGRGGCTGAGCTGCCCGAAACAGAATATYGCGTCGTGAACAAAGACTGTTTGCGACCCATTGCACGCKCTCAGGCGGCAAGCATCCTGCTGATTGGACCACCTGCCCTTGATCCCAATCCATAGCAACACGTATGTCGGTGATCATGCGTATTCCGTCCAATCCCCTCGCGCTGATCGGGCCGGCAATACTCCTCGTCTTTGCAGCGAGCTTCGCCGCGGTCTGGGTGAGGGACCGGCGGCACCAGCACCTGCTGTTTCTCGGCGCAGCCTGCCTGCTCTTCTGTGCCGGGACCTTATCCCAGCTTCTGGCCATACCGGATGGCGATGGCGTCAATGCGGTGACCTCGGCACTGATCTACACCGTAAGCGTCTTGCTTCTCAGCGATGGACTTCTCAGGCGCTCGGGTGCGCGGCTGTCATGGGYTGCGTATCTGATCGTCCCGATTCTGATCGTCAGTGGCATCGCTTATTTTTACTACATCGATCGCCGCCTCATTGTCCGGATCTATCTGTTGAACTTCAGTTATGGGCTGATCCTTCTTACGACGGCCTGGCGCCTGCGCCGGCTTCGGACCGGACGACTCTCAGAGCAGATCCTCTTCTGGGTGCTGATGGTCTTCTCGTTGCACTTCTTTCCTCGCACCGTGCTGACCGTTGGAGCAACCGCACCGGCTGCCGGCGCTTTCGGCTCGTCTCCCTTTTGGTTGGCCTTGCAGTTCTCGCTGGCGGTCTCGGGGGTCGCGCTGGCGCTYGCTGTGCTCGCYGTCACCGTCGGTGACACGATCGAGACGYTGCGCCATGAGCGATCGACCGATCACCTGACCGGCCTGTCGAACAGGCTGGGGTTCGAAGAGGCTGCCGATCGGGTGTTGCGCRACGCTCGTGCCTGGCCGGTCTGCCTTGTGGTTGCTGATATCGACCGTTTCAAGAGCATCAACGACATGTTCGGGCATCCCGCCGGCGATGCCGTCCTTAGAGCGTTCGCGAAGCTGCTCAAGGAGACATCCCGGRAAATCGACCTTTGCGGACGTCTCGGYGGCGAAGAGTTCGCCGTGCTGTTGCCCAACTGCGATATGGCCGGCAGCTACGCCTTCGCCGATCGGCTCCGATCCCTTGTGCGGCAAACCCGTTTTGCGGCTCTCCCGCAGGCAAGATATGTGACGGCGAGTTTCGGACTGGTCGTTGCCAACCGAGGCGAAAGCTTGAGCAGTCTCGTCGCCCGCGCCGACAAGGCGCTCTACCAAGCCAAGCGCTCGGGCAGAAACCGCGTCGCAATCAACTCTGAGAGCCTCGCTATGCCAGCGCCGGCAAGTACATCACCCTGAATGTGAGAGGCTGAGCAGCGCACAASCAGACGTTGGCTCAACGCTGGCAAGCGGACATTAGCTAATGCGCCGATAGGCTCGCGAGGGTGCCAGTTGGGGATCTCGCTTTCGTGGGCGACTCCGCATCGGAACTCCCGGATATAGAGGCTGCGCCGGATTGGGCCTGGCGGGCGCYAATGGCTCCCAAGGTAGCCATTGGAGTTCGACTCGCCAAATTGCTGCRCYACATCRTTMGGCCGCCTCCCACGAGAATGAGGATGCAAACCTCGCTAGCTTGCCCTGTGTAGCGCAAGCACTGCATTGGCAAAGTCGCCCGGCGCTTCCTGCGGGATATTGTGCCGACGCCGGTGAGCACATGATGGGTAAAGGAGCCGCCGAAATACCGGGAATGAAAATCCTGGTCGTGAGTGAGTGATGCCCGGCTTGTTTGTATAGCCTTGCCCGTCCTCGGAGGCTTGGTGCCTATAGC
>NZ_JBFRDQ010000346.1:0-1802 GCF_052113865.1 Allobosea sp. TAB14
TCCGGGGAACGCGCTGTCGCTTCAGCCCGGCAAGCGCATCACCAGCGGCATCACCGCGCTCATCGGCAAGCGCGAGGGCAAGCCGATCTTCGCCCTCGGTCTGCCGGGGGCCCATCGCATTCCGGCCTCGGCGATGCAGGCCGTCCTGAATCTCGTCGACCACGGCATGAGCCCGCAGGAAGCGGCGGAGGCGCCGCGCGTCTTCACCTGGGGGCAGGAGGCTGAGATCGAACGCGGCGTTGCTGAAGTTGCGAGGACGACACTCGCTGGGCTCGGGCACCGCGTCTCGGCGGTCGATCACGTCGCGGGAGGCATGGGCATCATCGGCATTGCCGCCGACGGCACGATGACGGGCGCCGCGTGCTGGCGCGCCGATGGCGTGCCGATGGGCGTCGGTGGCGGCCCGGCCCGCGCAGGAACCTCGTTCTGGCCGGATCCGCGCCGGGGCCGCAGCTATTGAATCGAATACGCATTCGCAGCGAAGCGGGCACAAAGCCCGCCCGACAAAGGGAACGGAGCTAATGCTGATCAATCGACGCGAGGCCCTGGCGCTGTCCGCGGGCGCGCTTTTCGCCACCATGAGCCCGGCAAGGGCCCAGGCGAAGAAGACCTTGCGGCTGGCGCCGCACGCGGCCTTGCGGGTGCTCGATCCCGTCGTGACCAACGCCTACATCACCCGCAACCATGCCTTCATGGTCTACGACACGCTGTTTGCGGTGGATTCCCAATACCGGCCGCAGCCCCAGATGGTGAAGGAATGGTCGGTCGCCGACGACAAGCTGAGCTGGACCTTCGTGCTGCGCGAGGGACTTGCCTTCCATGACGGGCAGGCTGTGACCGCGGAGGACTGCATCGCATCGATCGCCCGTTGGGCGAAAAAGGATGTCGTCGGTCTGCGTCTCGCGGGCGTCACCACGGCCATGCGCGCGGTCGACGCCAGGACCGTCCGCATTGAATTGAAGGAGCCGTTCGGGCCGATGCTGGAGGGCCTTGCCCGCCCCAGCTCGATCCCGCTCTTCATCATGCCGAAGCGGATCGCCGAACTGCCGGCCGACAAGGTGCTGGAGGAGGTCGTCGGCTCGGGCCCGTTCCGCTTCATCCCGTCCGAATTCCGCCCCGGCGTCAGCTGGGCCTATGAGCGCAACGAGAAATACGTCCCACGTGCGGAGCCGCCCGATGGCCTCGCCGGCGGCAAGACCGTGAAGGTGGACCGGGTCGAAGTGGTCTGGTTTCCGAGCAAGCAGACGGCGATCAACGCGCTCGCCAAGGGCGAGATCGACCTGCTGGAGAATCTGAACGCCGATCAACGCTCCCTGCTCCAGGACAACAAGAGCGTGACGATCCGGCGCAGGCCTGGCCCGAACGCATCGACCATCCGCTTCAACTGGGCGCAACCCCCTTTCGACAACGTCAAGATGCGCCAGGCGGTGCAGGCGGTGGTCACTCAGCAGGACTACATGGATGCCTCGATCGGCGATCCGGAATCCTACCAGGTTTGTCCGGCCTTCTTCGGCTGCGGCACCCCGCTGGAGACGGACGTCGGCTTTCCCGACACCGGCAAGCCCAATGTCGCCAAGGCAAAGGCGCTGTTGCAGGAAGTCGGCTACAAGGGCCAGAAGATCGTCATCATCACGCCCGGCGACATCGCCTCCTTCGCACCGCTGGCGCCGCTCACTCAGCAGCTCCTGCGCCAGATCGGCATTCCTTCTGAAATCCAGACGATGGAATGGAGCGCCTTCCTGGCGCGTCGCGCCAAGCCCGACCCCGTCGCGGAGGGCGGCTGGAACCTGGCACATGCCGTC
>NZ_JBFRDQ010000347.1:0-1794 GCF_052113865.1 Allobosea sp. TAB14
GGCTGGATCTCGCCACGCATCACGCTGGCGACGACCTCGCGCTGCTGGCGCCAGATGCGCACCGAATTGCCGCCCGGATAGCCTTCCCACGGCGCGGCGCGGGAGACCTGGCCGTTGATCGTGCGGAAATTGGCGTTCTCCTTGTAGAACGGGCCGAGGAAGGCATCCTCGCCGGCGCGTAGATTGGTTGGCATGTAGCCGGCGGTCTCGACGACGATCTTCTGGGCTTCCGGTCCGGTGACGAACTTGATGAACTCCCAGGCTGCCTTCTGCTTGGCCGGGTCCTTGGCAGTGATCAGCGCGGCATTGCCGCCGGTCGGCAGCTTGCCGTTGGCCTTGTCGTCGACCGGGAAGAGCGCGGTCTTCAGCGTGAAGCGGTCTCCGATCAGGTCGGTGACCTGGCGCAGGYGAGCCGGCGTGTCGAAGAAGATGCCGATCTTGCCGGCGATGAACTGCTGGCGCGACTGGTCCCAGTCGATCAGCGGCATGCCGCCTTCGGTGACGAAGCTGCGCAGCAGCGACAGCGTCTTCTCGCCGGTCTCGCCGCCGAAAGCGACCTTCTTGCCATCGGCCGAGAGCATGGAATGGCCGGCCTGCAGGATCACGCCGCGCCAGAGCCAGTCATCCGGCCAGTCGTGGATGTTGTAGGCCATGCCGGCGGTGTCGCCGCTGCGGATCTTCCTGGCGAGCGCGACGGTGTCGGCCCAGTTGTCGGGCATCTTGTCGGGATCGCCGCCGGCCTTCTTCACTAGCTCGGCGTTGAAATACATCAGCGGCGTCGAGGCGTTGAAGGCGAGGCCGACCTGCTTGCCGTTGACCTGGCCGAGCGAGAGCAGCGCTTCGGAATAATTGGCCTTGCGCCAGGCTTCCGGCTCGGCCTTCAGCAGCGGGCCGAGATCCACGACCTGCTTGCGCTTGTCGAGGGTCTCGACCAGCTCGGTCAGCAGGTGGAACCCGGAATAGTAGACGTCCGGCAACTGGTTGGTTACCGACGAACGCAGCATCGCCTGATGGCCTTCGTCATAGCTCGCGGCCGGCGCCCGGAAATTGATCTTGATGTCCGGGTGCTTCTTCATGAATTCCGCGGCGATCGGCTCGTGGAACTTGGCGAAGGCCGGGAAGGCGTAGAGCACGTCGAGCGTGACCTGCGCCTTCGCGGCCGTCGAGGCGAGAAGGGTCAATGCCGCCGCGGCAAGGGCTTTGCCGAGAGGTTTCATGCGTGATCTCCTTGGCATGGACAGCGGTGCTGTCGGGTTGCAGTTGCTTCAGGCCTGAACTTTCGGCGGGGAGAGCGGCTGTAGGCCGCTACTTCACCCCGGTCATSGTGATGCCGTCGATRAACCKSCGYCTSGCGACGAGGAARGCGAKGACGAGCGGCGCGGTCAGGATCGTCGCSGCSGCMGTSAGYGCGCCGTAATTCGAKCCGGTCTCGGCATCGGCGAAGAACATCATCCCGAGCGGCGGTGGCGCGAGCTTGGCGTCGGAGATGACGATCARYGGCCAGTASAGRTCGTTCCAGTGCGCYACSGCSGAGAASACCGAGAAGGCGGCGATGGCCGGCCAGGCGCTYGGCGTSACGATGCGCCAGACGATCTCGAAYTCRCTCATSCCGTCGAGCCKKGCGGCGTTGATGATGTCGTCGGGAAAGCTGCGGAAGAACTGGCGGAACAGGAAGATGGCGAAGACCGATAGGAAGAACGGCACCATCATCGAGAAATAGGTGTTGAGCAGGCCGAGCTGTGCGAGCGCGATATAGAGCGGCATGGCCGGCACCTGCACCGGGATGCACAGGCC
>NZ_JBFRDQ010000348.1:0-1772 GCF_052113865.1 Allobosea sp. TAB14
AGGATCGACTGATCCTGTTGGAGGCCTCAGCCTTGGCCGCCATCCGACTGCGAATATTAGACGCATAGAAGCTCAGCAAGGATGCTTTCGAGCTTTCGTTCCTTGAGTCCGCAACGGGTCGAGAGCAGACATTTTAGGGCCCTGTCAGCTCCGGCTGGCGGGGCCTTTTTTCGTTCGGGGGTTGTCGTCAGACGATGGGCCATTCGGAATTTATTCTAAGCAGGAACCTCGATATCGGGCCCGCGTTGTCAGGCCGGACAGCCCAAACGCTTCGTAAAACATCAATGCCGAATCCTCGGGAGGAGCCCGATGCTGGTTTCTGCTGAAAATTGCGCGATCCCTGCAACGACGCCGCCGATCGAAACAACAATCGAAACACCCGAGCAGCTCCGAGMAGCTCTRGAYCGGCTGCGGTGCATCGARWTCGAGCATSAGGAGWCACCCAGAGGACGGGAAAGGGCAGAGCTTGAGCTCAGCATCTGTCGCTATCTCGCTCGCTGCGAGCATCGARTTCGCTAGACCGTAGYCKGGGCGAGTTGACGTTGCCGCCAGCGCTCCGCATTGAGCGCCTTCCCGATCGAAGCAGCACGACCAACTCGATGGCATCTAAAGCGACCCGGCCCCTCATCGAGCATGATCTTGATACGGTTGAGGGCCGCGTCGCTCACATCAAGGCTGCCTTCAAGAACAGCGATCCGCGCGCCATCGCGAAGGCCGTTGGCGATGTCATCCTGGAGATCGGCGTGAAGGAGTTCGCGGCGCAGACCGGGCTCAGCCGGTCAGCTATCCACAAGGCCTTCATCCGCGATGGCGGAAATCCCACCCTGACTACCCTGTTCAGGGCGCTCAACGTGATCGGCGTGGACTTCCGCGAAGACTTTGGGTGATTGAGGCAGTATGGCGGGGCCAATTTTCGTTGCCGGGACCACCGCGGGCGTTAAAGTAGCCGGACATGCCGTTCTCATCGCTAAAGGACCCGGTCGATCTCGCGCGGGCTCATGGGGCGCTCGAAGCCGCATGGCAGGAGCTGAAGCGAGAATTTCCGGAAGAGGACCACGAGCGAGAACGGGCGCGTCTAGCGTATATCGTGGCCGCATTCGCTCTCGTCGCCCAGAGCGAGAAAGAGCTCGTCAGGCGCTCGGTCGAGCGATTCCGCGAAAGGTCGCCGTAGCCCGGCCCGCTCACGCGGTGCCGGCCTTTTTTCGTTCTGAGCCGAGCGGCTGCTACGGATCGGGAGCGGAGGTCAGAAGCGCTACAAACTCCAAGCTATACATTCCGGCCTGTCGCACTTCATGCTGCCTATCAGCGGGGCGCGGTACTGATACGTGACGGTCCCGCTGCATATTGGGCACGGAGCCTGCGAAACGAAAGGTTGGTGGTCTCGTTCGCGCTGAAACTGCTTCAGCAATTCGTAGACTGGGGCCATGAGTTCATCGAGGCGCTTTTGGGCCTCCGGACGCAGTATCGCCTGAGGTGAGGCCTTCATCTCAGCGGCGAAGTTGTCCCAAAGTGCCTTTAGGTTTTCGCTCATCGCGCCACGCCCAATTTCCCCACCCACTACCGRCAGAGGCAATTGTCCGCAACGGGCCGGAAGCGGACGCTAGTAGACAGCCAAACCGAGCAGGAAATTTAAAAAGAAAACGGCGGCAGTAAAGCCATAGATAAGAATGTCGGGGTCCGTTGACGTCCCAATCGGTCGCCGCCGCGCTCCCAGGATCGGAATGCCACCAAGACGGGAAATAAGGATCGCGCCGAAACTCAAGGCTCCACCG
>NZ_JBFRDQ010000349.1:0-2098 GCF_052113865.1 Allobosea sp. TAB14
GGGGAACCCCTTCGGCCATATCGAAGCCGCGCCAACAGCGGTGCACGGCGCTCCAGGCCGACAGACGGGGAACCAGCAACCATGCGTCAGATGTTTCGCCATGCGACCGCTATCGCCGCGCTCGGCGCCGCGCTCGCCTCGCATGCCAAGGCCGAAGAGCTTGTTGTCGGCGCCTTCGGCGGCTCCTTCGCCGATAACGTCAAGGCCTGCCACGTCGCGGCCTTCGAGAAGGCGACGGGCGCGACCGTCTCGCTGAAGCTCGGCAACTCGTCCCAGTTCGCGGCGGCGCTGCGCGCCATGGCCGGCAAGCCGGACATGGACATCGTCTATATCGACAACTCGCTCGCAGCCCAGACCGCCAACGAGAAGCTCAACGACAAGATCGACCGCGCGAAGCTGAAGAACGCCCCCGACGTGATCCCGACCGCCTGGGGCAAGGACGATGCTTACGTCGTCGCGATGGTGAGCGCGACCACGCTGGTCTACAACCCCAAGTTGGTCAAGGCGCCGCCGACCTCCTGGCTCGACCTCGCCGACCCCGCCTATGCCGGCAAATACGCCATCGGCGACATCAGCGGCACGTCTGGCCTGCAGTTCCTGCTGGCGTTGAACAAGCTCAAGGGCGGCACGCTCGACAATATCGATCCCGGCATCGAGGCGGTCAAACCGATCGCGAAGGGCTCGGCCGTGCTTTACACCCAGGCCGACCAGCTCCTCTCCCTGTTCGAGCGCGGCGAGATCGCGATTGCGCCCTGGTATCCGGATCGCGCCGGCGTCGCCATGGACAAAGGCCTCTCGCTCGCCGTCGCCTATCCGAAGGAAGGCGCGGTCGGCATCCTGCCGGCGGTCGTCCTGCCCAAGGGCTCGGCCAAGACCGAACTCGCCTACAAGTTCCTCGATCAGGTGCTGTCGGCCGAGGGCCAGGGCTGCTTCTCCGAGCGGGCCTATATCGGCGCGGTCAACACCAAGGTGAAGCTCTCCGACAAGCTCAAGAGCATCGTCCCCAATGGCGAGAGCCTGGAGAAGGCTTGGTTCATCGACCCGGACGTGATCGCGAAGAACAGCGCGACCTGGACACGCCGCTGGCAGCGCGAAGTCGCGCGCTGAGCAGCACTGCGGCACCGGGAAAGGACGGGTAATGGGTTCGCTGACCTTCGAAGGGCTGGGCAAGTCCTATGGCGAGGTCGAGGTCGTCAGGGACATCTCCCTGACGATCGCCGAGGGCGAATTCGTCTCGCTGCTCGGGCCCTCCGGCTGCGGCAAGACCACGATCCTGCGCATGGTCGCAGGGCTCGTGGAGCCAAGCCGCGGGCGCATCCTGATCGGACGCGATGACGTCACCAACCTGCCTCCGAACAAGCGCGGTCTCGGTCTCGTCTTCCAGTCCTATGCGCTGTTCCCGCATATGACGGTATTCGAGAACGTCGCCTTTGGCCTGCGTCGCCGCAAGGTCGCCGGCACCGAGCTCGACAAGYGCGTCAGGGAAGCGCTCGGCATGGTCCGGCTCGCGGCCTTCGGCGAGCGCTATCCGAGGCAGTTGTCCGGTGGCCAGCAGCAGCGCGTCGCCATCGCCCGGGCACTCGCGCCGCATCCGCGCGTGCTGCTCTTCGACGAGCCGCTGTCCAATCTCGATGCGCAACTGCGCGACGAGATGCAGATCGAACTGAAGCGCCTGCAGCGTAATCTCGGCATTACCGCGCTTTTCGTCACCCACGACCAGGGCTTCAGCGGCGCTCGCGTGCAATATGTCGTGCGGCTGGCGGAAGGCGTCGAGATCGTCGCGGAGACAGCCTCGCACGGACCGGAGGCGTCTCTGACAGCAGGTGCGCCGGTCGCGCTTTCCATCGACCCGGCAGCCGTCTTCGCGATGCCGCCCGAAGGCGCCACGGCATGATGTCGCGGCGGCAAGGGCTCCTGCTGATCGCGCCGCTGCTGCTGGTCTTGACGGGCTTCTTCCTCGTGCCGGTGCTCATGCTGTTGCCGACGAGCTTCGGCGTCTATGAGCCGGGCGCCGGCCTTGTTAATGGCGCCTGGTCGCTGAAGAACTACAGCCAGATCGTCACCGATGACTATTACCGGGAGGTGATCTGGCGGACCT
>NZ_JBFRDQ010000350.1:0-1692 GCF_052113865.1 Allobosea sp. TAB14
GCATCAGCGGCTTCCAGATCCTGGATGACAGGCTGCTCTATCTGACCCAATCGATGGGTGCGAATACCTGGCAGACCTTCTGGTATTTGCGTGTACCGGCTGCGCTTCCGGTCATTTTCTCGGGCATCAAGTCCTCTGCAACGATCGCCGCCACAGCCGCCATCGTCGCTGAATTCGTCGGCGCCAATCAGGGGCTCGGCTATGTGCTGCTCAAGGGCACAAGCACGCTCGACATCGAGCTGACCTTCGCCGTCCTCGTCGTCCTGACCTTGATCGGGATCGTCATCAATTACGTCGTCGAATTCAGCGAGTGGCTGATGACGCCATGGCAGCGGTCCAGCGGGCCGTGACGGCTTCACCATAAGCACGCCAACAACAATCAGACGGGGAGGAAGCAGATGAAACACTGGATCGATAACACGCTTGCTGTGGCGACGATCACCGCCGGGCTCGGCTTCGGCTTCTCTGCCGCGGTCGCTCAAACTGCGGTGACATTCCAACTCAACTGGACCGCCGGTGGGCCGAATGCCGGGTTCGCCGCCGCCGTTGGCGAGGGCTACTACAAGGCGGCCGGCCTCGACGTGACGATCGTGCAGGGCAACGGCTCCGGCAATACCGCCCAGCTCGTTGCCAGCGGGCGCTCGCAGCTCGCTTATGCCGACGCGGTCGCGGTGGCGCAGCTCATCGCCAAGGGGGCTCCGATGAAGATCGTCTCGACGATCTATCAGTCGAATCCCAACGCCGTGAACGCTTTGAAGAAGACCGGCATCAAGACGATCGCCGACCTCAAGGGCAAGAAGATCGGTGTGCCCGCCGGCGGCTCGCAAGGGCCGATGCTGCCGCTGCTCCTGCAGGCCAACGGCCTCAAGGAGTCGGATATGACGCTGATGAACATGCCGGTCGCAGCCATGGTGCCCTCGCTGCTCCAGGGCCAGGTCGATGCGATTCTGGGTTCGAGCGATGCCTATCAGATCCAGCTGGAGATGCAGGGCGCCGAGCTCGACAACTTCGCCTTCGCCGATCACGGCGTGCCGACGGTCGCGACCTCGATCTTCGCCTCCAGCGACTTCATCAAGCAAAATCCCGAGATCCTGAGGAAATTCATCGCCGCAAGCCTCAAGGGCTGGTCCTTTGCCCTCTCAAATCCGGCGAAATCGATCGAGCACGTCAAGGCGATCTTCCCCGATGTGAACGTCAAGCTTGCCACCGCAGAGCTCGCCGCCATCACGCCTCTCTTCTGCAGCGGTGACGCCAGGTTCRTTGGCAAGGCTGAGGACGCGCACTGGATCCGCACGCAGAAGCTGCTCTCGGAGGTCAAGCTGCTGCCGGAAGGACAGGATCCGAAGAGCTACTACACCAACGAATATCTGCCGCCGGACAACGAACTCAAGCCGTGCAAGTAACCTCGCAGCCAAGCGGCTGATACCGACGCAGGACCGAACGGGACGGGCATCGCCATGAAAGACAAGCCAAGACTGGGCTATCGCTACGACGATCTCTTTGTAGGCATGCGCTTCCGCAGCCCGGGYCGGACCATTACCGATGCGGATCTGATGGGCTTCGCAGGGCTGACGGGCGATTATTCGGAACTCCACACCAGCGAGGTCTATGCGAAGAACAGCCAGTTCGGCCGCAAGGTCGCGCACGGCATGCTCGGCATCGCCTATGCCCACGGGCTGATGTGGGCGCGGA
>NZ_JBFRDQ010000351.1:0-1672 GCF_052113865.1 Allobosea sp. TAB14
TGCGGGGGCCGGTGGTCGCATAGGTCTCCTTGCGCTGCATCGCATCCCAGAGTGCCTCGCGCGTGTTCTCCGTGGCCCAGACGGCAGCGTAGCCAGAGGATGACACCTCCCAGTCCATGACCTTCACACCCGTCTTCGGGTTGGAGATGAAGGTCTTCGTCATGCGTTCGGGGCTAGGCTCCTGCGGCGTGGTCTTGCCGAAAAAATTATCCTCCTCCATCGCCGATAGCCCGGTATGGGCATCGGAACTGCCGACCAGGCCGAATTTGTAGGGGTTCGTGCCGAGTTGCTGCTCCAGCAACAGGCCGTTCTTCAGCGCAGAGCGGGCATATTCGAATTCCAGCATATCCTTGGTCTTGGCGACGCTGCCGTCGAGATTCGCCTTATCCCAGGTCTCGAAGTCGGCGAATTCATCATTGGGCGACAGGAAGGGGTGGGCTTCGCCGTCACCCTTCGTCTGGGTCACCTCATATAGACGCTCCCATTTCGCGCGCTGCTCCACATAATCCTTGTCGACCGGCTTGCCGGTGAAGGATTCGATCAGCGGAAACATCCGGCCATTGCTGAGGTTGCCGTTATGGGCGATCGCAAGGACACTACCTCCCGTCTTCGCCTCGTAGCTGGCCATCCACTTCCAGAGATCCCGGGGATTGTCGCTGCCAAGAGGTGCCTGTGTCGTATAGGGCTCGACCTGACTGGCGCGGGCGGCATTGTCACGAAAAATGACGTTGCGGTGCAGGTTGTTGCCGCCCGTGTTGGAGGTCCACTCATACCCGATGAAAGCCGTGAAGCGGCCAGGTTCGTTGGCCTCCTCGGCGGCCTTGATCGTCTGCTGCCACGCTGATTGGAAGGTGCGCGTTCCCGGCAACGGCATGATCTCCTTGTCGATCGCGCCCCTGCCGAAACTCTCGATGATGTCCATTGCGGCCGCCGCGCCCTGGCCGGAGAAGATCATCTCATGCCACTTTTTGCCTTGTTGGCTGGCCATGATCACAGGGTCGCCGCCGACAAGTAGCGGAAAGAACCCCATCCCGTCGGAATGGTCGGCCACAACGAGGAAATCCAGCGGCCGGGACAGTTTGGCCCGCTCGCCGGCCGACGCGGTAATCTCTTCGCCGCGAGCGAAGCGATAGGCTTCCTTAGGCCCGAGGCGGGCGCCGAAAGCGCCGGCGTCCATCGAGAAGGCTGTGTGCAGATGAGTGTCGCCGAAAAACGGTCGCGTCGGAAAATTGCGCCCGGCATAAGGTGAATAGCCCCGCTTCTGCGCCAGACGCTCCGCCGACGCCTGGTCCAGAGTTCCTATATCTTGGGCCAACAGGACAGAGGGTAAGCTGAGCGAGGCGCCAAGTACAAGAGCGCCGATGGCTGAGATTTTGGTGGTATTCAAGGTTTATCTCCCTATTTTTGACACAGGAACAACCTTCAATCGGGGCCGAGCCCTTTCGCGCCGGCAATGATTGGCGACGAAATCAAGATCCGCCGCCCTCGACCCGAGCGAAGCCATCGTCTTTGCTGTGCCCCATCCATTCCGTCATGGCGTCGCCCGCTCAGCACAGGGTTTCAAAAGTGGTAAGCGATGCTGGAAAACACGCCGTGTTGAGTGACTCGGTAGCTGAAGTCGTCCTTGCGGTAATCCGTATAGATCGCCCGGTAGCCGAGAGCCGTTGAGACC
>NZ_JBFRDQ010000352.1:0-1651 GCF_052113865.1 Allobosea sp. TAB14
GTCCACCACGCCTCCGTCATATGCGCGACGCCGGCGCCCAGGCGCAGACCCATCAGCAGGCCGTCCCCCTCGTTCCAGGGCGGCGAGGTCGGCGCGCGGTCGGCCGGCTCGAGAAAGGCGTCCTTGAGGGCGTCGTTCCATTCGAAACCGCCGCTCGCGAGCATGACGCCGGCGCGGCTGTGGATGCTGCGTCCGTCGCTCGTGCGGCAGCCGCGGACGACCCCATCGTCAACGGCGAGATCGATGATGCGGATATCGCTCTCGAAAGTGACGCCCCGGTCGAGGCAGGCCTGAACCAACCCCGCGACGAGGCCGGCGCCCTGCGTGCGGATGTCCTTGGCGCGACGCTCGGCCAGGATGTCGAGGCTCAACCCGGCCCGCGCTTCGCGCGAGGTCGCGGGCCCTCGCAGCGGCGAGGAGCGGACCCGGCTGCGCCATTCGCCGAGCCGGGCGGTGTCGTAGGGCAGCGGCTCGAAGGCGCGCCCGTAGCGCGCGCCAATGAAGTCCGGATGGTAGTCGGGCCGCTCGACCTGGAAGAAGCGCAGCTCCGTCCAGGCTTCCAGGCATTCCAGCAGCGAAGGCGATGCGTCGAGATAGCGCGACAGCCTGTCCTGCCCCACCTCACCGAGCGTCACGCGCGACAGGTAATCCAGCGCCTCGCCACGATCATCGGCAGCGCCGGCGCGTTCCATCAGCGCGTTGAGTGGCGACCAGATCTGGCCGCCCGAGATTGCGCTCGTGCCGCCGATGAGCGGCGAGCGCTCCAGCACGAGCACCGTCGCGCCCGCGACCGCAGCCGACAGCGCGGCCATCAGGCCGGCGGCGCCGGATCCGACGACGACGAGATCGGGCATGGCTTCTGGGAGCATCGGGCTGCCGGTTTCAGAGCAAAGGAACCGGAGCGGTCAGGAAAGACCGCTCCGGATGTCTCGGTCAGTTCGAGCGGATCGGCTGGCCGGCGGGGCCGACGGCGACCGTCTGGAGCTTGTACTTCTCGCGGCTGGCGGTGCCGACGAAGCGCTCGTAGAGCGTTGCCAAGGTGCCGATCGAGGCGTGGTAGCCGATCCAGTTGCTCATCCAGTTCAGCGTCCGCGGATCGCCTTGGCGCATGAAGAAGCTGACGCTCTCCAGATAGAGCGCGCCGGTCGGCAGCAGCTTAATGCGCGCCCCGGCGTCCAGCGCCCGCACGATGCTCGACGAGGACTGGACGGTGGCGTCGGCGCGGCCGGAGGCGACCTCGTTGATCGCGTCTGTCGCCGAGGGGAAGGAGGCGAACTGCGCCTTCGGGAAGGTGCGCCGCGCCACGGCGAGCTGCGAGGTGCCCTGGAGCGTGGCGAAGCGGATGTTCTCGGCGTTCAGATCCTCGGGCTTCTGCACCGTCGAGTTCGGCTTCAGGCCGACATAGACCGGCGCATAGAAGGCAGGGATCGGCGTGAAATCGCCGCGCAGCGCGCGCGCTGGCAGGTTCGTCACCGGCTCGATCATGTCACAGCGGCCCGATTCCAGCAGCGAGAACAGCTGTCCGAAGGGAACCTCGACATAGTCGATCGTGATGCCTTCGCCGAGATCGGCGGCGAGCAGCTTGGTCAGTTCGATCGTGTAGCCGGCCGGCTCGTTGGTGGTCGGATCGCGATACTGCATCGGTGGCGTG
>NZ_JBFRDQ010000353.1:0-1621 GCF_052113865.1 Allobosea sp. TAB14
GCGCGAAGGGCGCGCGTCTCCATCCCGGCACGGCCGTCGTCGAGGTGAACGAGAAGGACGACCGAGTCGAGCTGAAGCTGGAGTCGGGCCACACGGTCACGGCCGGCCATGCCGTGATCGCGACGAATTCCCCGATCCATGATCTAGTTGCCCTGCACACGAAGCAGGCGCCCTACCGGACCTATGCGATGGGTTTTGAGATCGAGTCCGGGAAGCTCAACGACGCCCTCTACTGGGACACCCAGGATCCCTATCACTACGTCCGCCTCRCGTCCGGCGAGGATGGCAAGGACATCGTGATCGTCGGYGGCGAAGACCATAARACGGGCGAGGCCGACGACGCCGACGCACGTTTCGCCGCTCTCACCTCCTGGGCYAAGACCATCATCCCGGATCTCGGTCCCGAGCGCTATCGCTGGTCTGGCCAGGTCATGGACACGCTCGACTATTGCGGCTTCATCGGGCGGGAGGCTGGTAGCATTCGCGTCTTCGTCTCGACGGGCGACTCCGGGCAAGGCATCACCCACGGCGTCGTTGCCAGCCTGTTGATCCCGGACCTGATTCTGGGTCGGGAGAACGAGTTCGCCGCAGTTTACGATCCCGACCGTAAGCCCATCAAGGCAGCTTCGACCTATGTGAGCGAGAACATCACGGCGGTGAAGAACTTCACCGAATATCTCGCCCCGGGAGAGTTGTCCTCCATCGACGAGCTCAAGCCGGGGCAAGGCGCGATCGTCAGGCGCGGRATCAGCAAGATCGCGGCCTACCGGACCGAGAACGGCGATGTCATCGAGAAGTCGGCGGCGTGCACRCATCTCGGCTGCCACCTCCACTGGAACTCRTTTGAGGAATGCTGGGACTGCCCCTGTCACGGATCGCATACGCGCCGGACGGCAGCGTCCTGAACGCYCCGGCGATCGGACCTCTCGCGGACGTCGAGGCRTCGTCATGATCCATCATGTCTCGCTCGGCACCAACGACGTCGCCCGGAGCAGGAAGTTTTATGACGCCGTGCTCGGGGTAYTSGGACTGGGCCTACTCAAGGCGTCGCAGGATTCCGCGGATTATGGCGTATCCACCGTCGTCTTCAGCTTGGAGACACCCGTCAACGGCAAGCCCGCTTCCGCAGGGAACGGCGTCCATATCGCCTTTGAAGCCGGCGGCCGAAGCAAGGTCGACGAGTTTCATCGCGTCGCCTTGTTGCACGGCGGGTCGGACGCTGGCGCACCCGGTCTTCGGCCGGAATACGACCCCAACTATTACGGCGCCTTCGTCCTCGACCCGGACGGGAACAAGATCGAAGCCGTCACGCATCACGGGAAATGAGAAGCCGTGTCCGCTTCCGCCGACTGAGTTCTCCGAGGATTTGCCATCTCTCGGCATGGACATGGCACCGCAGCGCTGGTCAATCATTTTCTCTGGTGCGGCGGATCGGCCGCCTTCGGCGCATTTACCCCCGAACGAGGCCTGGCGTCCGGAACGGGTATGTTTTCTGAGCCGCGAGCTATGCCGGTTGAATCCTGCGTCGCGGCGCATTGAGACCGCGACCCTGCATCCTGCGCAGTGCAATGGCCTGATGATGGTCCAGAGACCATAGAACTGCAAGGTGGCGCCCCAAGCC
>NZ_JBFRDQ010000354.1:0-2363 GCF_052113865.1 Allobosea sp. TAB14
GGGCCACGCGCCGCGAGGGCGGCCGGCCGAACGGCGAGGCTTCCCCCGGCGGCGGATCCGGGGCACAAAGACCGCAAGCGCAGCCATGACGGGGCAGCCGCGATGAGCGTGTCCGCGCCTTTCATCAGCCGGCCCATCGCGACCTCCCTGCTCGGCGTCGCCGTGCTGCTGTGCGGCATCCTCGGCTATCTGCGCCTGCCGGTCTCGGCCCTGCCGCAGGTCGATTTCCCGACGATCCAGATCACCACGCAATTGCCGGGCGCGAACCCTGAGACCATCGCCTCGCTGGTCACCGCCCCGCTGGAGCGGCAGTTCGGGCAGATCCCCTCGCTCTCGACGATGTATTCGCAGAGCTCCTTCGGCCTCAGCCAGATCACGCTGCAATTCGATCTCGACCGCGACATCGACGCCGCCGCGCAGGACGTGCAATCGGCGATCAACGCGGCCGGCTCCACCTTGCCGCGTACCCTGCCCTACCCGCCGACCTACGCGAAGATCAATCCGGCCGACGCGCCGATCATGGTGCTGGCGCTGACTTCGGACACCGTCTCGCTGCGCCAGCTCAGCGACCTCGCCGACACGCTGCTGTCGCCGCGGCTCTCCGAGGTTTCCGGCGTCGGCCATGTCTCGATCGAGGGCGGCGTGCGTCCCGCCATCCGCATCCAGGCCGACCTTGCCAGGCTCGCCTCCTACGGGCTCGGCATGGAGGATCTACGCACCGCCATCGTCAACGCCAACGTCGCCGGCGCCAAGGGCGCGCTCGACGGCAACCATCAGGCCTACACGATCAGCGCCAACGACCAGATCGGCAGCGCCGCGGCCTATCGCGACATCGTCGTCGCCTATCGCAGCGGCGCCCCGGTCTTCCTGCGCGATGTGGCGGTGGTGCTGGAGGACCTCGAGAACAGCCGCATCGGCGCCTGGTTCCGCGGCAAGACGGCGGTGGTGATCGACGTCATGCGCCAGCCCGGCGCCAACATCGTCGCCACGGTCGCGCAGGTGAAGCAGGAAATTCCGCGCCTGAAGAACGGCATGCCGGCCGGCGTCGATCTGCAGGTGGTCAGCGACCGCACCGAGACGATCCGCGCCGCTCACCGTCTCGCTCGTCGCAGTCTTCATCCCACTGCTGTTCATGACCGGTCTCGTCGGCCGGATGTTCCGCGAATTCGCCCTGACGCTGACCATCGCGGTGGTGGTCTCGGCAGTGGTCTCGCTGACSCTGACGCCGATGATGTGCGCCCGCCTGCTGCGCCATACCGGGCATGAGCGCGAGAACTGGCTCATGCGCGCGGCCGAATGGCCGGTCTCGGCGATGGCCCGGCTCTACGACGTGACGCTCGGCTGGGCGCTGAAGGCGCGCGGCCTCGTGTTGCTGGCGACCGTCGCGACCCTCGCGCTGACGGTGTGGATGTACATCGTCATTCCCAAGGGCTTCCTGCCGAGCCAGGATACCGGCCAGCTCAGCGTCGTCCTCGAAGCCTCACCCGACGTCTCCTTCAACGAGATGAAGCGGCTGCAGGAGCAGGTGACGCAGACCTTCGAGCGGGATCCCGACGTCACCGGCATCGTCTCCGTGCTCGGCATCGGCCAGGCCAACGCCACGCTGAACACCGCCCGCCTGACCGTGACGCTGCGCCCCAAGGACGAGCGCCGCGACGATGCCGTGGCGATCGCCGAACGGCTGCGGGCCGCGGCCGCCGAGATCCCGGGCGCCGTGACCTATGTCCAGCCGGTCCAGGACATTCAGATCACGACGCGCGCCAGCCGCTCGCAATATCAGTACACGCTGACCGGCGCCGACCAGGCCGCCGTGATGGACTGGGCCCGCCGGCTCTCCGAGGCGCTGCGCCGCGAGCCGCTCGTGCGCAACGTCGCCAACGAGACGCAGGACGGGGGCTTGCGCGCCCATGTCGAGATCGACCGGGCCAAGGCCGGGCGGCTCGGTATCTCGATCCAGGCGGTGAACGACACGCTTTACGACGCCTTCGGCCAGCGCCAGATCGCGACGATCTACGAGCAGTCGAACCAGTACCGCGTGATCCTGGAGGCCGCGCCGCAATATCTGCGCGACCCGTCCTCGCTGACGAAGCTCTACGTCACCGGCAACACCAACACGCAGGGGCAGACCAACAGCGCTGGCAACACCACGGTGACGCAGAACAGCGTGCAGGTGCCGCTTTCATCGTTCACGCGCCTGATCCGGGAGACGGCGCCGCTCTCGATCGCCCATCAGGAGCAGTTTCCGGCCGCGACCGTCAGCTTTGACCTCGCGGCGGGCGCGGCTTTGGGCGATGCGGTCACGATGATCGCCGCCGTCGAGCGGGAAATCGGCATGCCGACCTCGATCTCGGGCAGCTTCAGCG
>NZ_JBFRDQ010000355.1:0-1575 GCF_052113865.1 Allobosea sp. TAB14
GAGCGAGAGCGCTCCGATCAGGACTTCGCGGGTCTCGGTCTTCGGGATGAAACCCTGGGCCCCGAGCGCCAGTGCATCACGGATCGTGGACTGCTCCCGATCTCCCGAGATCAGGACGACAGCGACGGTCGGGTGCCGTTCCACCAAGGTCGCCAACAGCGACAGCCCGTTCTGATCGGGCAGATGAAGATCCAGCAGCACAAGATCGATGTCATCATCCTGTTCGAGCGTCGCCAGCGCAGCCGCGGCGTCAGACGCTTCCAGCACGATGCAATCGGACCGGACCACCTGCAACACGCTGCGCATGGCTTCGCGGATCAGCGCATGGTCATCGACGACGAGAAACTTCATGCGGGGCCGAGACTGACATCCAAGAACCGGCGACGATGTTGCCGCACGGCAACCTAACATGGATCATTCGTCGAAGAAGATGTCCGGTGTGAGCGGCATCCCCGCCAAGCGCCCCGGGCGGCTGCAGGGCCGGGCAAAGACAATCTCGGACCGACGCGGCATGCGCACGGCCTCTATCCGTCAGGCCGGTCGGAGCTTCCGATTTAGTAAGGGGCGGAAGCGGCCGGGTCGGTCCCGAACGTCCGTTTGCTGACGAGATCCCAAGTTCCGCTTCTGGCGCAACTCGCCCGGACGAGCGACCGACGATTTTGGCCCGTTGCGGACATCGCGAACGTCCGCTTCGCGGCGGCAAGCTCGACGATCCGCGGTGCGGCCCAAAGTATCCGTTGCAAAATCCGCTGCCGTCAGATCATCCCTTGCGCAGGCGATTCAGTCATGGTCCAGCCGCGGAGGCTGGGCGGAAGCGACCTGGGCGCGGGCGACGGCATAGGCTGCGCGCAGGCAGATATCCTCGCGCCAGGGCGCCGCGATGAGCTGAACGCCGATCGGCAATAAGCCCCCGAAGACGGGCACGGCCGCCACCGGCAGCCCGACGCAGGAGATCGGCTGCGTGAACAATCCGATATTGCGGTCGCAATCTCGGTTTCGCTGGCCTTTTRCACTCTCTGTACGGCATCGAACAATCGATGGGAGCGCAGGAACGCGCGCTGCGCAGCCCGGTTGGGCGGAGACACGCAACGCCAGATCAGGAGATGATGATGGGTTGGTTCTCCAAGGACATCGCCACGATGGACGATCTCTTCGTCCATACGCTTCGGGACATCTACTATGCCGAAAATCAGATCAGGAAGTCGCTTCCCGACATGATCGAGAAGGCGACAAGCCCAGAGCTGAAAAGCGGGTTCGAGACGCATCTTCGCCAGACCGACGGCCATATCGATCGTCTGAAGCAGGTCTTCCGGCTGCACGGCGTCGAGGAGAAAGGCATCACCTGCCCGGCAATCGACGGCATCCTCGATGAGGCGAGCGATATCGCCGGCGACGTGGCCGACAAGCAGGTACTGGATGCCGCGCTGATCGCCGCTGCCCAAGCCGTCGAGCACTACGAGATCACGCGCTACGGCACCCTCGTCGCCTGGGCCAAGCAACTCGGCCGCGACGATTGCGCTTCCCTGCTGCAGCAGACCCTCGAGGAGGAGGATGCAACCGACCAGAAGCTGTCGA
>NZ_JBFRDQ010000356.1:0-1567 GCF_052113865.1 Allobosea sp. TAB14
TCGCCGAGGCTGTCGGCGGCCTCGATCCGGCGGAGCGAACGCAGCGCGCCGGTCTTGGCGGCGGCGAGTTCCATCACCTTGGCGAGCCAGATCGTCCAGGTCRCCAGCGAKGCGAAGGCRAGSCCGAKCATCACCGCCTTMACGACGATGTCSGCCGCCATGAACATGCCCCAGGGCGAMAGGTCGTGCGGCAGCGTCGCGGCAGCCTGAGGCGCCGGAGCGACCGGGAGGCTGGCGGGCGTATCGCCCGGTTGCAGCGGCGGATGCGCGGCGCTCGGCGGAGCGATCCCCATCTGCGAGGCCGCCGGTGGCAAGGGATTCGCCGGCGCTGCGGGCGGGGGAGCCGGCTGCATGGCCGGCGGAGAGGCCGGCTGCGCCGGAACCTGCGGAGCGCCCTGAATCTGGGCCAGCGCGGCAGAAGCGGGCAGCAACAGGCTCAGCGCCAGAAAAGCCGAACGAAGCAGTCTCGTCATGACCAGTCCTACATCCGCCGCGTGATCGCCACCCGGCCTCGCTCTCTCCGCCATCGGGGAGCGAGGATCGCTCTCGAACGACGGCCGGCGCGTACCGGCCAAGCCAAGCGAAAGCGGCGAACCTCACATTGGAATAAATAAAAAAAGCACGCTTTATCAGCGAGTTGCGAGCAGAACGAGTGTTTGAATCACACCCTCCTGTCAAGGCTTGAACGGGCCGCCAGATGGCCGGGCTGCCTTTTTCGAATGGGTGCCGGGCGGCCGCGACTTGCCCGTCGATGCGGCTCGCTTCAGCCCGTGGCGGACGGGTCGATTTCCGCCTGGATGGCCGCCAGATGCTCGGCTGCGGCTGCGGTCGCGGCCTGCTCCACCGCGCGAAACCGGCTCACCAGCACCTGGCCGAGGCTGGTCAGGCTGGCGCCGCCGCCATTCTTGCCGCCGACCTGGCGCTGCACCACCGGCTGGCCGAAAAGCGTGTTCAATTCCTCGACCAGCTCCCAGGCACGCCGATAGGACATCGCCATGTCGCGCCCCGCGGCCGAGATCGAGCCCAGCGCCGCGATCTTCTCCAGCAACTCGATCTTGCCCGGGCCGATGCGGCCTTCGGGGTCGAGCTGGATGCGCAGGCTGAGCGAAGGCACGGCCCGGCCCTAGGAGGCCGCGGCCAGCGCGGGAGTCGCGGCCAGCGCGCAAGCCGCCAGATAAATCGCCGCGACGCGCTCGATGCCGACCTGATCGGCGGCGTCGAATCGGGCAACGGAGGGGCTGTCGAGATCGATCACCCCGATGACGCCGTCGGGCCCGATCAGCGGGACGACCAATTCGGAGCGCGACGCCGCGTCGCAGGCGATATGTCCCGGAAAGGCATGCACATCCTCGACCAGGACCGAGCTGCGCCGCGCCACGGCTGCGCCGCAAAYGCCCGCGCCGACCGCGATGCGCACGCAGGCCGGCTTGCCCTGGAAGGGGCCGAGCACCAGCTCGCCGCCGCGCATCAGATAGAAGCCGGCCCAGTTGAGGCCGGGCATCGTCTGGAACAGCAGGGCGGCGGTGTTGGCGGCGTTGGCGATCGGATCGGGTTCGCCATGCAGCAG
>NZ_JBFRDQ010000357.1:0-1510 GCF_052113865.1 Allobosea sp. TAB14
CTGCTGAGCGACGCCGACAAGCGCAAGCGCTTCGACGCCGGCGAGATCGACGCCTCCGGGGCGGAACGGCCGCAGCAGCACTTCTACCGGGATTTCGCGACCTCGGACCAGGGCAATCCTTATGCCGATGCGTCGGGCTTCGCCGATTTCATCGACGAGGACGATGCCTTCGCCGAGCTTCTGCGGCGCAGCCAGCGGGCGCGGGCGAACCGCCGCGGGCAGGATCTGCACTACCATCTGGCCGTCGACTTYGCGGACTCGATCRCCGGCGCGACCAAGCGGCTGAATCTGCCGGATGGYAGCACGATCGACGTGACGATCCCGCCGGGTCTCGTCGACGGCCAGACACTGCGGCTCAAGGGCAAGGGCGCGCCCGGCACTGGCAAGGGTGGGCCAGGCGACGCCCTGATCGAGGTCGAGGTCAGGCCTGAYCGGCGCTTCACCCGCGAGGGTGACGACATCACGCTGGAGCTGCCGATYTCGCTGACGGAGGCGGTTCTCGGTGGGCAGGTGCGGGTGCCGACGCCGACAGGCGACGTGACGATGTCGGTGCCGAAGGGCTCGAATACCGGGACGAAGCTGCGCCTGCGCGGYAAGGGCGCGCCTCGGCGCGGCGGCGGCCAGGGCGACCAGTTCGTCACGCTRAAGGTGGTCCTGCCGAAATCGCCGGGGCCGGARCTGGAGGCGTTCGTGTCGAGCTGGAAGGACAGGGATTACGATCCGCGCGAGGCGAGGGCGTGATGAGGATGACCAAGCAGGAGTTCCTGACCTCCTCGGGGCTGCAGGTTCAGGTGCTGGAGTTCTGGCTGGAGCAGCGCTGGCTCCTCCCGGAGGAGGCCGARGCCGGGATGTTCTTCAGCGAGRCCGAYGTGGCGCGCGCGCACTTCATCCGGCAGCTCAAGGACGATCTCGGCGCCAATGATGCGGGCATCGACGTGATCCTGCATCTCGTCGACCAGGTCCATGGCYTGCGGCGCGTCCTTGTCGAGCTGCGCGAGGGCATGAAGGGGCGGCAGGACTAGCGGGATGGCAGGCACCGACCCGTGCCAGGCGGTGCGGGCGCCGAAAGCTGGCGGCCGGGATGGAACAGAGCTGCAGGACGGGCGGTTATGGCCCTTGTCCGTCGTGGCGCGCCGATTGGCCTGAGCGGGGACAGACTTCAACCCAGAAGGACGCTCGAGATGAACGACAAGGTCAGGGAGAACATGGATGTCATCGGCGCGGACGGCGTCCATGTCGGGACGGTCGATCGCGTCGAGGCGCAACGCATCAAGCTCAAGAAGAGCGATGCTTACGGCCGGCATGAGGGCCACCATCACTATATCGAGCTCGGTTTCGTTGCCGGTGTCGAAGGCAACAAGGTCCGCCTCTCCGCCAATGCGGATATCGCCGTGACGCTCGAAGAAGAAGCGACGGGAAAACCGGTCGATCTGTGACGGGCGCCGGCCGCGACCGCAAGCCGGCTGCGGCCGCTGCATTTTGGGAGGATCGGGAGCGATGCAGCAATACG
>NZ_JBFRDQ010000358.1:0-1435 GCF_052113865.1 Allobosea sp. TAB14
GGGCCAGGTCGTCTCGCTGATAGGGGCTTCTGGGTCCGGCAAGACGACCTTCCTGCGATGCATCAACCTGCTGGAAGAGCACGATGGCGGCGAAATCCTGCTCGATGGCGATCCGATCGGCTACAAGCTGGCCGGAGAGACGCGCAAGCGCCTGAGCGAAACGAAGATCTCCGCCCAAAGAGCCCGAATGGGGATGGTCTTCCAGCAGTTCAACCTGTTCCCCCATCTGACGGCGGCCGAGAACGTGATGCTGGGCCTCGTCAAGGTGCAGGGCAAGCCAAAAGCGGAGGCGACGGACATCGCCAGCCACTGGCTCGGCCGCGTCGGCCTAGGCGAGCGCAAGGACCACTATCCCTATCAGCTCTCGGGAGGGCAGCAGCAGCGCGTCGCTATTGCGCGGGCGGTCGCGATGCAGCCCCGCCTTCTGCTCTTCGACGAAGTGACCTCGGCGCTGGACCCCGAACTCGTCGCCGAAGTTCTCGGTGTCATGCAGGCACTGGCGGAGGCAGGCATGACCATGTTGCTGGTCAGTCACGAAATGCTGTTCGTGCGTGAGGTCTCGCATCACGTGGTCTTTCTTGACCAAGGCCGCGTCGCGCAGGAAGGGCGGCCTGAAGATGTGTTCGATCATCCGGAAAACGAGCGCCTGCGCAGCTTCCTCGGGCGCTTTCACGGGTTATTCGGCCGCTGACATCACTAATAGTCGATGGYCGGATTAAAGATTTTCTGGTGCTGTCAAAAAAGGCGTCATGGACCGTACGGTTTATTGGGAACAACCGGCGCGCATTTCATCATGGCCTGGCCAGCCTGGACCGGAGGCCGTTGGCACAGCAGGTGCGGCGAACTGGCGGGCTCGAAGGTGCGAGCGCGGCGGCCGCCCGAGGGTGGGGTGCTGGGCGTCGTCACCTATCACAACCCGGCCTGCGGGACTTCCCGCAACGCGCTGGACTTTATTCGCAATGCGAGCGTCGAGCCGCACGTCATCGAGTGCCCGAAGACGCCGCCTACGCAGGYGCTGGTGAAGCTGCTGGGATGGTTTCTTGACCGGGCCGGGCGAACCGTCCGGGAAATCCTGCGCGAGGAGGGGACGCTTCTCGCAAACTCGGCCTCAGCGATCCGAACCTTTCCGACGATGCTCTGCTCGATGCGATCGAGGCACATCTCATCTTGATGTACCGCCCGCCGATCGTCGGCGGATTACCAACTGCATGAAGCGCCAACGCCTTCAATGGTATGTGCCGGCGATATGCTCAACGACTATCGCGTCGCGAGCTCCGGAATGTTCGCGAACCAGGCCGGCTATCCCAACATGCAGATATCGCGAGAAGCGACGCTTGAGCCGCGATCTGTGATTGAGCTTTAGAGAGCTCTGCCGGCCATTCCGCTTTCAGCGCAAAAATAGGGCCGGCGAGATCATCGCCGCACCCAATACGAT
>NZ_JBFRDQ010000359.1:0-1425 GCF_052113865.1 Allobosea sp. TAB14
ACGTTCCCCTTCATTGAGCGCGTGRTGCTYCGTTTTCGCCGGCACGCGCTGGCTCGGAATGAGYTTCTTTCGGTATGTCTTGAAGGGCTGGAGAAAGAAGGTGTCGACGTTCATGGCTTGACTCCCCGGGGCAGTTTGTTCTCATAATGTTCTCATACACGAGGACGCAAGCCATGTCAGCCCAGCCAGCCGACCAACATGTCGAAGACACCACGCTGGACGCGGAAATCACGGGCATTGTTTCCATGCTGATGGAGGAGCACGGCACCGAAACCGCGGCCCTACGCGCGTTGGCTCATGACTTCATCGTCCTGCTGGCCGATGCCGACCGCTCGACATCGCGAGGCTATCTGCGGGGGCTGTTTTCGCAGGGAGCGCGGCCAGTCCGCGAAGCCGAATGAGCGATGGAGCCACTGGACGAAGAGACGCAGCTTCGGGACTTCCCGTGGGTGATCGTGCGCCTGCGCTGCCCATGGTGCCGGCGCGGAGGGGATTACCTGCTGGCGGATGTCGCGTCCAAGCACGGGAGCCGGGCCACGATTGGCCGCATCGTCATCGCCTTCACGGAGGAATGCGAGTGGCGGCCCTGGAATCCGGCCCGCAAGCCTCAGAAGTACGGAATGAAATGCAGCGGCTATTGCCCGAACCTACGCAGGCCCGATCCGCCCGACCTGCCGCCGTCCATGGTCGGGCTCAACCTGATCGAAGGAGGCAAGGATGATCAACGTCCATCCGAGCGACCTGGAGAGCCGAAGCGCCGCYGCATTGGAGGCGACTAGGAGCATCCATCTACAGATTGAMGGCGCSAGCCCGGAGGAAACCRGCCGTGGCCTCGCGGCCGCGCAGGCGGTTTTCGAGAARGCSGGCGTSACTGCSGGCAAGGCTTATTGGGCGATCTGCGAGCTTGAGAGTGCCGATGACCTGGGATGGTCCGAATGCCGAGGTCGGTGCCGTCCACCCAAAGCCATGCCGGTGATCCTGACAACGCCCGAGGAATGTGAGGCATGGATGATGGCGCCGTGGGAGCTGGCCAGCACGTTGCAGCGTCCGATGCCAGATGGGTCGCTCGATATCCTAGCACGCGGCGTGAAGAAGGATGGCCCAGGCGAGGATCCGTTCCCCGCAGTCGCCCCGCCTCAGCAAGKCGACCYATTTTAGGGCGCGACKCATTTGGTTGGCGAACTTCTGCGTCTGAATGCCAACGACTAATAAAAGTTCTTATAGTTCTATTGCCAAATGAAAACTCTATAATAAAAGGAGCGAAGCGTAAGCTCTCTGCARTGCCCCCGGGAGATTGGAAATGTCGGAAAATAACGAAGCGCTCGTCGACCTGGTCGCGCATATCGTTTCGGCATTCGTCGGGCACAATAGCGTGCCGATGGCCGAGCTTCCGGCGCTGATTGCCAGCACGCACGCAGCGCTCAC
>NZ_JBFRDQ010000360.1:0-1403 GCF_052113865.1 Allobosea sp. TAB14
CAGGGCTTACCTCGGCTTCGAAATTCGATTGTTTTTCGACGGCAGCTGTCATCGCCTGTGCAAAGACATCAACGCTTTCCACCGGCAGGATTTGCGCGAGTGAGCCGATCAGTTCGTCTTTCCCCTTGGCGGCCAACGTACGGACCGCCGCGTCATTCACGTCGCGCACGCGCGTCAGATTGACGGCCTCGTGAACGAATTCGGGATGGGTCCGCAAATAGGCTTTGAAGCCGTCCGGACGGCCGCGTCCAAGCTGGAGGATGCGCAGGCGGAGAGCCGAGACATCGCATTCGAGGATCGAGAGGCTCGTCGTCTGGAATAGACTGCGATAGCGTGTCTCGCTGCGCGCCAGACCCTGGTCTGCCCGCTTTCTGCGCGTGATGTCGTTTGCTGTCGCGATGATGGCGACGCGCTGGCCGCGATCGTCGCGGAGAAGTGACAGCCGGCTCTCCGTCGCGATCGATCGACCGTCCTTTGAGGCGTGCAAGAGTTCGCCTTCCCAGAAACCTCGTTCCGCGAGATCGACTTCCAGAACGCTGTCGGAAACTGGAAATCGCGTGCGCAGCAATTCGTGTGCAACGGCGCCGGCCGCCTCTCTGGCGGGCCAGCCATACAGGGTCGTCGCCCCCTTGTTCCAATAGGTCACGCGCCCCAGGAGGTCCGTCACGATGACGCTGTCATGGGTCTGATCGAGCAACTGGGCCTGCTGAAGCAGAAGCGCGGTCGCATTGAGATTGCGTAGCGCGAGGAAGGCCGCGACGATGATCGCCGAAACGCTGATCAGACAGCGAGCAGCGGGCCCGGCCGCCAGATCTCGACTATGGACCAGGAAAAAGCTGAGCAGGGTCAGGGCCACGCATGCGATGGAGGCGCGGACGACGAGGCGTTTCTGGCCTGAATTCGCGGCCGTAAACACGACCACGACATAGAGTACGGCGATCGCCAAGGG
This sequence comes from Allobosea sp. TAB14, assembly GCF_052113865.1. Classification (NCBI taxonomy): domain Bacteria; kingdom Pseudomonadati; phylum Pseudomonadota; class Alphaproteobacteria; order Hyphomicrobiales; family Alloboseaceae; genus Allobosea; species Allobosea sp. TAB14. Next base: position 950 of record NZ_JBFRDQ010000360.1, read on the forward strand.
CTCCTGTGTCGCGGTATCGAAAATGAAGATCGCCGCCGCCAGCACCGTCACGGCAATTACGAGCAACGGACCTCCCATGCGTGTGTCGATCCGGGGTGCGACAGGCCAAAGCCGCCCAGCTGCTCCCAAGCTTCGCCACCGCGTCAGGTTTTCGTTCTCAAAAGTCAATACGGCACTCCTGACAAGAAAATTATGTAGAGCGAACGGCAATTTCCTTGATGTAAGTCTCAATTACTTTGCTATAGGCTTATGAGTATTTCAAATAGGGTCAAATATTATTATATTCGCACTTAAGGATCGCCATCGAAGCCTTCTCATAGGCATATTTAATTCAGATCGACGCAGGACTAAACGACAAATACCGCTGCGTTTCCGGCCATCGGCAGCCCTCTACCAGGCGCGGATGGGTTCCGGCGAGAGAAAGGACCTCTCCTGAAGCACGCTTCGCCAATCC
>NZ_JBFRDQ010000361.1:0-1402 GCF_052113865.1 Allobosea sp. TAB14
CCTCGGTGATCTGGGTGAAGGCGTCCGTGACGGCCAGCCGCTCCGGCATGATCGCGGGGACGAAGGCGGTCATCTTGGCCAGGGCGTCGGGCAGCAGCGGAAAGGGCCTTTTCAGCCTGAAGCGCAGGGTGCGGTCGTCCGTCGCCGCGAGTTCGTCGGTCAGCGCCATCAGCGTCTGCCCGAAGGAGTCGCGCTTGCCCCAGCGGTTCAGGCTGGCCACGCAGTCGCGCGCCAGAACCGCGCTGCCGTCGTGGAATGTCAGTCCTTCCCGCAGCTTGATGGTCCATGTCTTGCCGTCGGCCTCGGCAAGCGCTCCCTCGGCCATCTGCGGCTGGGCCTTGTAGCTTTCGTCCTGCCCGAAGAGCGTGTCGTAGACCAGGAAGGCGTGGTTGCGCGTGACGGTCGCCGTGGTCCAGATCGGGTCGACGACGGCGAGATCGCCCTGCGGCACGAATTTGATCACACTCCGGTCGGCGCCTCGGCCGATATTGGGAGCGGAGAGGGTCAAGCTCGCGGCGGCGCCTGCGAGGAAGGAACGGCGTGTCGGCATGGCGGTCTCCCGGGCGAGAGGTTCTGCACGTCCTAGCGGGCGGCAGAGTAGCATCGCCTCCAAGCAAGCGACATGCCGGCGCTTCGGTTTTCAGGCGAAGCGCTTCGCCCCGGCCACGGAGAGAACGACGATGCCGGTCGCAGCGACCATGCTCCAGGCGACGGGTTCGTGCAGCAGAAGCCCGGCCAGCAGCAGCCCGAAAAACGGCTGAAGCAGCTGGAGCTGGCCGACGCCGGCAATGCCGCCCAGCGCCAGCCCGCGATACCAGAACACGAAGCCGATCAGCATGCTGAACACCGAGACATAGCCGAGCCCGAGCCAGGCGGGCATGCCGATGCCGTTCCATGAGGCCGGCCAATAGAGGAGCGCGACGAGCGCCATCGCCGGCAGGGACAGAAGCAGGGCCCAGGAGATCACCTGCCAGCCGCCGAGACGACGCGAGAGTGTCGCGCCCTCGGCATAGCCGAGCCCGCAGAGCAGGATCGCGGCGATCATCAGCAGATCGCCCGCCAGCGAGCCGCCATCGCTATGGATCAGCGCGAAGCCCGCCACGGTCGCGCTGCCGAGGATCGAGAACAGCCAGAAAGCCGGCTTGGGGCGCTCGCCGCCGCGCAGCACGCCGAAGATAGCCGTGGCCAGCGGCAGAAGCCCGATGAAGACGATCGACCGTGCCGCCGTGATGTGCTGCAGCGCCAGCGCCGTCAGCAGCGGGAAGCCGACGACGACGCCGAGCGCGACGATAAGGAGGGGGAGCAGATCGCTGCGCGCCGGCGGCTTCTGGCGCAGCAGGGAGAGAAACATCCCGCCGAGCAGCGCGGCGATGACGGCGCGCGCCGAGGTCAGGAACAACGG
>NZ_JBFRDQ010000362.1:0-1378 GCF_052113865.1 Allobosea sp. TAB14
ACTATAATATGTAAGATGCTGAGGCGTGACTCTTGCAACAACATCGCCGGTGGCGTGAACCTCCGGGTAGAGGCTGGGGAAGCCCGATCAGCGAGACGGACCGCGGATAAGCCGGCGGGCCTCGTGCTGCCCCATCCTGGGCTGCAAAGGATGAGGCTGACGGGCGTGAGCGACTGGTACTATGAGAAGAACGGTGAGCGCAGCGGGCCGATCAGCGCCGACGAGCTCAAGGCGATGCTGGCGAGCGGGGCAATCAGCCTCACCAGTCTAGTTTGGACAGCCACCTTCGGCAGCGAATGGAAGCGGATCGGCGCTACCGAGCTAGCCCCACCTCAGCCCGTCCTCCCGCCGCCGCTGCCGCCGAGAGAACCGCCCGCCCTTCCACCGAAGCCGGAGCAGGCAACATCGGGGCCGGAAGGCTTTCTAGACAGCGCGCTGACCAAGGTAATGATCGGCCCGAAGCACGACCATTACCTCGGCAAGTGGCGCTCCATCCTGGCGAAGGCCAATGGCGACACGGCCAAGGTCGCGACCGTGGCGTCATGGAACTGGCCCGCGCTGGTCGTGCCCTATGCCTGGCTGCTCTACCGCAAGCTCCACGTACTCGGCGTCATCGTGCTCGTGATCCAGATTGCTTATGTGCTGCTGCCGGAGAGCGTGCCGCCCTACGTCTCGCGCGGTTTCACGTTCGGCTACCTCGGCTTGTGCATCGCCATCGCGCTCTATGGCAACTCCTGGTATTTCGATGCCGTCCGCAAATGGTGGGAAGCTCTCCAAAAGGAGCCGGACCAGGCTGCCGCCCTGGAGCGTGCCCGCAAGACCGGCGGGGTCACATGGATCGCGCCGATCGGCGCCGTCGCGCTCGTGATCGCCGCCGCGGTCCTCCCGCATGTCATCACCTGGAGCGATGACGAGGCGATCGTTCGAAACGGCTTCATGACCGGCTATCAGAGCACCACGATCGGGCAGGCGCTCGCCGCCAGCTTCGACGACGCGAAGTGGCAAAGTTTCACCACCGACAAGGGCGCCAAAGTCGTCAGTTTCACCGGCAAGATCAACGCCAGCCTGCATGCTAATGCAGTCGATCGCCTGATGCGGCCGGTCAGGGAGACCGCAGCGGACCCCGATCTGAACGTCCGATACGGCAGTTATGAAAGGCTTCTTGCCCACTACGAGACCGCGCTCGCCTATCTAAAGGTGAAGAACCGCCTTCAACCTCTTTGGGACAAGCATGGCTGTGAGCAGCCACCGGGACAGCCCGCGACCTGCGATGTGATGGTGGCGCACTTCACTTTGATGCGCGAAGCCGTCGAGGCTTGGGCCGATGATGCCTATTGGTCAGTCGGGGAGCCAGTTGAAATCCAATGGACCATCAATC
>NZ_JBFRDQ010000363.1:0-1375 GCF_052113865.1 Allobosea sp. TAB14
GAACTGAACCGTACAGGGCATGCTGCCATGAACGCCTAGGATCTCAGTCGCCTCTTCCGTCGTCATCGCCATGGCTCCTTGGTGCCGCTGCCCCGCCCTTTCGCAACGGCGTTGGATGCGGGCGGTTCCGGATCGAGTGCGACCACCCCATTGAGCGTAACCTTGGGTCCTTCGAAAGGGGGTGGACGCGGGGAGTAACGCGCGACCCGCTTCAAGACACGGATGATTTTCGCAAAAGCGCCGCAATGGCTGAACGTGGCGCGAGATGCTTCGCACTTCCGGTTTGCGGGACGGCAAGGATTTCAGTGTCCTCGATGAGTATGTGAAGCGATCACCTGGTGCGACGGGCGGACGTCCTCATTTCGAGTTCAAGAGCAGGGAAGCGGCAGAGGCCTACCGCAAATCGATCCAACGCGAGCGTCGCGATCGGGAGAACGCCGACCGCAAGATGGAAGGTGCAGCCACGTTGGATGTGAACTTCCGAGGTGCGCCGGCAGGTATGTCGACCAGCACATCGATGAGCGGCATGTTCAAGGACATCCGCCTGCGGCAGGTCGTTAAGCCGCCACGCCCCGGTGTCGATGTCTGGTTATAGCAAGCCGCGCTGGTAGATTTGCCGCTCTTTGCCAAAGTTCAGGCTCTACGCCCCTTGGGCGTATTCGGCTGCAAGCGTATCGCGGGCGATAAGCGCCGGTCCTTTTGACCTGCACCCGACATTCGTCTTGGGTCACGCCCCACCGGCCCCCCATTGCTTTCGACTCGGCGGTGATCGATTGAGCACCAGCCACACCGGTCCAAAGCATCAGGGCGGCGACCCTCAAAGCAACGCGCATCATCTGATCTTCTCCCGAGGCTGGGCGGTAACACACTCCGACCGGCGTTCATCGTCAATGGATAATGTAACGCGTGAACTCTTCAGCAGCAGCGGGGATCGATTGATCCCGGACTGTCGATCGCGGATATCGCGGAGGCTGCACTGCGACCGAACCTGAGGGTGGTGCGGGAGAAGACGCGGGACGAGCTCGACCTGCAGGCCTATCACCGTATTCGGTCGCGGCTGGTCTCGCGCCGGACCGCGACGGTCAATCAGATCCGGGCGTTCCTGATCGAACAGGGGATCGCCATTCGCCCCGGGTTACGGGCCCTGCGCACCTCGCTTTTCGACATCCTGAAGAACCGGGCCGATGAGATACCGCCGCGCATGAGCGATCTGATCGGTCGGCCTCTACGAGGACTGGCTATGGCTCGACGAGCGGATCGAAACGATCACCGCCGAGATCGGGAAGATCGCGGCCGAGCAGGCTGCCTGCACACGGCGCGCAGCTTCGCCCTATCGTTATGACGGGCCCGCGCGACGGAGCACGCCCTGAACAGC
>NZ_JBFRDQ010000364.1:0-1352 GCF_052113865.1 Allobosea sp. TAB14
GGCCCAGATCAGCACGATTGGCCATAGCACGAAGCCGAGGAGCAGGGTGACCCAGCCCCCGACCGTGACCGCCTCGGCCCATGGGTGGTTACGCTTGCGGGCGATCACCCCGGGCAACGAGCCTATGAAGGCGATCACGACGACCGTGCTCAGGACCAAGACGGTCAGGACGATCCAGGCGAAGATGTCGAGGCCGGTCATGGCGGTCTCCCTCGGGGCGGCTCAGGGAAAGACCGTCTTCCAGTCAACCTTCATGTCGACAATCGTCCAGGCCTTTGCCTTGCCCTCGTCGAGGGCCTTGTCGAGCTTCCCGATGTGGGATTCTCGGTCGTAGGCGTATTCGCGCTCGGCATCGGTGTGGTGGACGATGCCGGCGAAGCGCGCGCCCGTCTCCGCCATCGTCCACTGGAGCATCTGCAGGTCGCCGTCSGAATTGCCGAAGGCCARGATCGGTCGSCGSCCGATGAAGYGGTTGATGGCCACGGGCTTGCCCGGGCCCTCGTCGACGAACTCGATCTTGGGCATCTTCATGAGCACCGGCTTGCCGTCCGCGCCGAGCTGGAACTCCACCACGCCAGACGAGCCGACGATCTGCTCGGGCGGGATGCCGTAGACCTTCTCCACCCAGGGCCGCATGAACTCGATGCCGCCGGCCGAGACGATGTAGGTCTTGAAGCCGTTGCTGCGCAGATAGGCGAGCAGCTCCAGCATCGGCTGGTAGACAAGCTCGGTGTAGGGCCGGTCAAAGCGCGGGTGCCGGGCAGCAGGGAGCCACTCGTTCACGCTCCGAGTGAACTCTTCGGTCGTCATGCCGGTGTGGCTCGCCGCCACGACCGCGAGCAGGCCCTTCACGCCGCCCGCGAAGAAGGTCTTCATGTCGCCGTCGAGGAGGGACTGGAAGGGCTGGGTGGTCTTCCATTCCGGATGCTGCGGCGCCATCGCCTTGGCTCGGTCGATCGCGAAGGCCGCCTGGAAGTAGATCGGGTGCTCGCACCATAGCGTGCCGTCGTTGTCGAAGGTGGCGATGCGCTCTGCCGGCGGCACGAAGTCCGGCGTGCCCTCCGCGGTCACCCGCGCGACGAAGTCCGTGATGGACCTCTTCGTCGCGCCCTCGTTCCAGGACGGCAGAGGGTCGGCCTGCGCCTGCGCGAAGCTCGCCCCCAGGCTCAACGTCGCCGCAAGCACGGCCGTCGATAGATCATTCAAGGTCATTGCGCCCCTCTGTCTGCTTGGCCCCAGCCTCGGTCCGGGCGAGGTCCCTCTCCAGGAAGTAGTTGAGGAACGTCCGGATCACCGCGATGATCGCGATGCGCCCGAGCGTTTCCCATGTCGTCGAGATCGCCGTCTCGATG
>NZ_JBFRDQ010000365.1:0-1323 GCF_052113865.1 Allobosea sp. TAB14
CATAAGCACGCCGAACGTGGCTGAAAAGGGAAGCGCCGCCGGTCGCGAAGGCCGGCGGCGCAAAGGCTGGCATTAAGGTTGCCGGAACGCTCAGGCGGAAGCGTCTTCGGCCTTGTCTTCGGCCTTCTTGCTCTTCTTGGCGGCAGCCTTCTTCGGCTTGGCCTCGGTGGCGGCTTCCACCTCGTCATCGGCGTAGAGCGCCTCGCGCGATACCGTCTGATCCTCGACCTTCACCTGGCCGAGCAGATGGTCGACGACCTTCTCCTCGAAGATCGGGGCGCGGATCTCGGCGAGAGCCTGCGGGTTCTTSYGGTAGAACTCCCAGACCTGCTTCTCCTGGCCSGGGAAYTGGCGGRCKCGYTCGAYCAGGGCCTGGGTGACCTCGTCATCCGAGATCTGCACCTTGGCCTGCTCGCCGATCTCGGCCAGCACGAGGCCGAGGCGCACGCGGCGCTCGGCGATCTTGCGGTAGTCGGCGCGGGCTGCGTCCTCGGTGGTGTCCTCGTCGGCGAAGGTCTTGTTGGCCTGCTTCATGTCGGCCTCGACCTGGCTCCAGACGCTGTTGAACTCCTGGTCGACCAGCGTCGGCGGCAGCTCGAAGGTGTACTTGCCGTCGAGCGCGTCGAGCAGGCTCTTCTTGAGCTTGCGGCGCGACTGGGCGCCGAAGTCGCGGCCGATCTGCTCGCTCACGGCGGTCTTGAGCGCATCGAGCGACTCCATGCCGAAGGCCTTGGCGAGCTCGTCGTCGATCTTGATCGCGTCCGGGCCCTGGACTTCGGTAACGGTGACCACGAATTCGGCCGCCTGGCCGGCGAGATGGGCCGCGCCGTAGTTCTCAGGGAAGGTGACCTTGATCGTGCGGGTCTCGCCCTGCTTCACGCCCTCGAGCTGCTCCTCGAAGCCGGGGATGAACTGGCCGGAGCCGAGATCGAGCGGGATGCCTTCGCCGGTGCCGCCCTCGAAAGCCTTGCCGTCGATGGTGCCGACATAGGAGATCATCAGGCGGTCGCCGGTCTCGGCCTTGGCCTTCTCGCCCTTCGCCGAATAGGTGCGGTTGCCGGACGCCATGCGCAGCAGCGCGGCGTCGACATCGGCGTCCGGAACCTCGGCGACCGGCTTCACGAGCGAAACGTCGGAGATGTCGACGAGCTCGATCTTCGGCAGAACCTCGAGGGCGACGGTGAAGGCGAGATCGCCCTTGGCCTCCATCGCGGCCTCGATCTCGTCCTTGTTCTCGGGGAAGCGGATCTGCGGCTCGAAGGCGAGCTTCAGGTTGTTGTCGGCGACGATCTTCTGGTTCGCCTCGTTGACGGCGTTCTGGAG
>NZ_JBFRDQ010000366.1:0-1308 GCF_052113865.1 Allobosea sp. TAB14
CGAGAAGGCGGCAGTCGAACAACCGGACTTCGGCGGGGCCTTGCGACGGCTGGCGATCGTGGGCGGCGCAGGCGTCGCCCTGTTCGCCGGCACGGTCGGGGTCTGGGCCGTCGCCACGACACTGTCCGGGGCCGTCGTCGCCACGGGACAGTTCGTCGTCGACGGCAATGTGAAGAAGGTCCAGCATCAGACCGGCGGCATCGTCGGTGAGCTCAGGGTCCATGACGGCGACAGGGTCGAGCAGGACCAGATCCTGATCCGCCTCGACGACACGCTCACGCGCTCCAACCTCCAGATCGTCACGAAGCAGCTCGACGAGTTCGCTGCACGTCGCGCGCGGCTACAGGCTGAACGGGACAGGAAGACAGCGATTGCCATTGCACCGGAACTGCGTGCGCGCCAAGGCGAGGCGGAGGTCGCGGAACTGATCGCGGCCGAGCAGAGCCTGTTCGATGCCCGCCGCTCGGCCCGTGACGGCCAGAAGGCGCAATTGTTCAAGCGCGTCGGTCAGTTGCGGGACGAGATCCTGGGTTTGAAGGCGCAGCAGGTCGCGCGCGATCGGCAGGCAGCCCTGATCGAGGAGGAGCTCACCGGCGTTCGCGGGCTCTATGAGAAGAGCCTGGTCGCCATCAGCCGCAAGACTGCTCTGGAACGCGAGGCGGCCAATCTCGACGGCCAGAAGGGCCAGCTCATCGCCTCGGTCGCTCAATCCGAGGGGCGCATCGCCGAGACCGAACTTCAGATCATCCAGATCGACGAAGTCCTGCGCGAGGAGGTGATGAAGGAGCTGCGCGAGATCCAGGGCAAGACTGCCGAGCTCACCGAGCGGCGCGTCGCCGCCGAGGATCAACTCAAGCGCATCGACATCAAGGCGCCCAGCGCCGGCTTCGTGCATCAGCTCGCGGTTCATACCGTTGGCGGCGTCATCTCGCCGGCGGAGCCTGCCATGCTGATCGTCCCGGCCGAGGATTCCCTGCAGCTCGAGGTCCGGATCAATCCGCCCGATATCGACCAGATCGCGTTAGGCCGGCCGGCGCAGGTCAAGCTACACGCGTTCAACCAGCGCACGACGCCGGAGCTCAAGGGCACGGTCAGTCGCATCTCGGCCGATACGACGCGCGATCAGCAGACCGGCGCGACCTTCTACACGATACGGATCTCCGTCCCGGCAGAGGAATATGCGCGCCTCGCGCCTCAACGGGTCACCGCCGGCATGCAGGCCGACGTCTTCGTCCAGACCGAAGACCGCACGCCGTTCGAATACATCATCAAGCCGCTCAGGGATCAGATCGCCAAGGCGTTCAGGGA
>NZ_JBFRDQ010000367.1:0-1303 GCF_052113865.1 Allobosea sp. TAB14
CGCCAGCATAGCACGCACGAACGTATCCCATTTCTTCATGCCGGCTCGTTTCTCCGGCATGTAGTTCCAGCGGTCGTAGTTTTTGGAGCTGACGTCCTGCAGCGCATGATTCTGGATCCGGTCCCGGATCTCCTTCGATATACCAGCCTTGCCGGCGAGCGTCTTGAAGGTTCGGCGGAGATCCCTGTTCGTGGCATAGGGGATCATCCCTCGGTCCCGCTGACGCCAGACAAAGCTGTAGAGCGTACCATGGCTGACTGGCTTGGACGGGTCCTTGGCCGAAGGGAAGAACCAGCCGTATTCGTTCGGCTTGATCGACTCAATTAGCTCCGACGCGAGGGACGGAATGGGAACGGCGTGCGGCTGTAGGTTCTTTGTCTTCGACCAGTCGATGATCCGTTCCTTGGCGTCCCACTGGTCGACATGCAGGCGGGCGATCTCCTCGACCCGCTGACCGGTCAGCATGATGATCTGCACGGCACGTGGATAGGAGGGATGAACTGGCGTATCGGGGCATTCGAGCCAGCGATAGAGCTGCACGAATTCGTCCTCGCTGAGCCAGCGGGTGCCCTGGACCTTCGGTTCGGTCGGAATGCCCGAAGCAGGATTATAGGGAATGCGGAAGCGGCGAGGGGAGGTGTTGCGATAGTCGTTGTCGGACTTCATTCCCCAGCTGTAGGCCGCATGGATGTAGCCCCGCACGTGATCTGCCATCGACCGAGCCCCACGCTCATAGATCGGCCGGATCAGCTCGACGATCTCCTCTGACTCGATCTCACGGGCAAGGCGGTTGCGGCCAAGCGTGTCAGCGATCTTGTTGAGCCCTTTTTTCGTCTCCTTCCACGACGGCTTACCCGCCGCTTTCAGCGAAGCGACATAGCCCTCGAACAGATCAGCGACGGTGCCAGGGCGAGTGTCGGTGGCGATCTTGATGCTGCGGCCCTTCTGGATGACGTCGGCGAAGTCGCGCTTGAAGATCTCACGCGCTTGCGCGAGTGACATCGACGGATAGGCGCCGAGCTTCTTCTTGGTCCGCTTTCCGTCGCGCCACTGCTGAGCCATCCAGTCGGCAGTGACCCGCTTCGGCATTGGCTTGAGGACAAGGATAAGCCGGCCAGTCCCGCGGCCTTCGCCGTCGGCAAGGTTCTCCTGCTTGCGGCTGCTCTCCACGCGCTTCAACGCTTGCCGGATGGCTGCATCGGTCAGGCTTGGCATCGCGTTTCCCATCTCGGCAACTGGGATCGAAAGGGGAGAATCCGGGAGCTGTACCCGGGGACGGAAAGCCGCGCACTACCCCTTAAAA
>NZ_JBFRDQ010000368.1:0-1296 GCF_052113865.1 Allobosea sp. TAB14
TCCGATGGTCGACCAGCCCTCGCCGAAGTTCTGACCATGGCGAAGCGCCCGAGCTCGATCGACAAGCTGCCCGAGGAGGTCCGCGACTGGATCGGCCGCCTGCGCGACCAGGGCCGCACCCTCGACGAGATCATCGCGAAGCTGCGCGAGCTCGACGTCGAGGCGCTGCCGTCGCGGTCTGCTCTGCATCGTCATCTGCAGAAAGCCGATGCCATCGCCGAACGCCTGCGCAAGAGCCGCACCGTCGCCGACGTCATCGTTCGCCGCCTGGGCGAGAGCGAGCCGGACAAGGCGACCAGGCTTAATATCGAGCTGATGCACCAGGCCGTCTTCGACATGCTCGCCACCACCGGCGAGGACGGCGAGCCCGTCACGTTGGAGCCGATGCAGGTGATGCTGATCGCCAAGGCTCTCGACCATCTCGGCAAGGCCTCGAAGGACGATGTGGCGCGCACGGTCGCGATCGAGAAGCGCGCGGCCGAGAGAGCGCGGGCGGAAGCGCTGAAGCAGGCGGAAGCAGCCGTAGTGAAGCATGGCGGGCCGCAGGCGCTGACCCCGGCGCTCAAGGAAACCTTCGCCGATCTGCTGTTCGGCAAACCCCATGGCTGATCGTTCCGACGCTGCCGTCGAGGTCGACACCGCGTCTCGTCCGACCCGCGACGAGTGGGTTGCACTGCGCACGAAGCAGGGCCGCGCCACGGATGCCGATCGACGCCTCACCGCGCCCCTGCTCGGCTATCAGCGCGAAGTCTCATTGGCCTGCCGCGAACATGATGTTGTCGTCGTCGAGAAATCGCGGCGCACGGGCGCCACCTGGGGTGCCGCGGCCGACGCAGTCCTGCGATCGGCTTCACCTCGTTCGAACGGCGGCATGGACACACTCTACATGGGCACTTCGCACGACATGGCGAAGGAGTTCATCGACGCCGCCGCAGATTGGGCCCGCATCTTCCAGCATGTCGCGGTGACCAGCGGCGAGACCATCTTTGACGACGGATCGAAAGACGGCGTGAAGGCCTTGAAGATCGATTTTGCTTCCGGCTTCTCGATCGTCGCACTGTCCTCGAAACCGCGCTCGCTGCGCGGCCGCCAAGGCTTCGCGATCCTCGACGAAGCCGCCTTCGTCGACAACCTGTCCGAGCTTATCAAGGCGGCCATGGCCTTCCTGATCTGGGGCGGCAAGGTGTTGATCATCTCGACGCACAACGGCGCCGACAATCCCTTCAACGGCTTGATCACCGATATCCGCTCCGGCCGGCTTCGCTACGGCATCGTCCGCTTCGACCTGGACGATGC
>NZ_JBFRDQ010000369.1:0-1259 GCF_052113865.1 Allobosea sp. TAB14
GCCCAGCCCTGTTCGATCAGGGCGACCAAAAGACGATGGACGCCGCTCTTTGAGAGAGCCAGCCGTTGTGCGATCTGGCCGAGCGCCATGCCGACCGGGTTCTCGACCAGAAGCTGGACGATCGAGAGACAGCGCTCGGCGGGAATATGGGCCATGTCCGGTCTACTACTCCTGCGGCTTCGGCCCTACCGGCCAACGAAAAGCGGGGTGCGCTTGGCGAAGAAGGCCGCCGCTCCCTCGTGCAGATCGTCGGAATCGAAGATGAGCTGTTGCGCGACGGTCGCGCGCGACAACCCAGCATCGAGCGGAAGATCATCGGCCATATCGACCAGCTCCTTGGCCAGCCGATTGGAGATGGGGCCGCGCTGGACGATCGTGGCAGCCATGGTGCGCGCGGCATCGAGCGCGCTGCGATCGTCCGCGATCTCGTTGACCACCCCCCAGCACGCCGCCTGTTCGCTGGAGATCAATTGGCCAGTGAACAGCATATGCTTGGCCCGTGCCGGCCCAACCAGGCGCGTCAGTCTGATCGCACCGCTACCGGCCAGCCCGCCAAGCTGACATTCGGGCAGCCCGATGCTGACGCCACTTCGCAGGACGCGGAGATCGCAGCACAGCGCGAGCTCCAATCCGCCGCCCAGCGCCGGGCCATCCATCGCGGCGATTGTCGGCATCGGCAGCCGGGCCAGATTGCGCAGGACCATGTCCTCGAACAGGATCTTCCGCTCGCTCGCTTCGTGCCGGATCGGCCCGAATTCCTTGATGTCGCTGCCGGCGCAGAAGGCCCGGGCATTCCCACCATGCAGGATAACGCAGCGCAGATCATGCCTCCCGGCCAACGCAGCGAGGATGCGGTTCAACTGCCGCAGCAGCGGGCGGGTCACCAGGTTGAGCGGGCCGTTTGCCAGCGCGATTTCAGCCACCGGGCCGTTCTCGGCGAGCTTCACGAGACCGGCCGGGGTCGGTTGTGCGGCCGCATGCTCCGTCATGGTCACGCCGCCGGCTGGGCGAGGGGAGTTCCGTGCAGTACGCCCATCCGCTCGAACTGCCGGTGGATGCGGTCGACATAGCCGGCGAACTGCGGAGCGTCGCCGAGCACGATCGGACGTGGTCGCTTCAGCTCGACGGTGATGTCGTCGATCACCTCGCCGGGGCTCGGGCTCATGACCAGGATGCGATCGGACAGCCCGACGGCTTCCTCGACGCTGTGGGTGATGAAAACAACCGTCGGGCGTTTGCGTAGCCAAAGGCTCTCCAGG
>NZ_JBFRDQ010000370.1:0-1254 GCF_052113865.1 Allobosea sp. TAB14
GCTCGCCGGGGTCAGGATCTGGTCAAGCTCGTCGACTGCCGCAGCCTCGTCGTCACCGCCAGCGTGACCGAAAGTCTCTATGATGACCTGTCCATTGGTACGCCGGTCCAATTCCGGCTGTTCGGCGACGATCGCATCTTTGAGGGCACGGTGACGCGTCTCGGCGGTTCTGGCGCCTCGGGGCTGTATACCAATCTTGCGGTGGGACCGAGCGCCGAGCATCTCGAACGGTTCGACGTCACCGTCAGCGTGCCCGAACTTTCGAACCAGTCTGACCTCTCCTGCGCCATCGGCCGCACCGGCCGCGTCATCTTTTCGAACGGCCCCATCGCCACCCTGCGGCGCTTCCTGACCCGTTACGGTATCTGATGCTGACGCTCCCTGCATGGCTGTCTGCCCTTGCCGGAGCGGCGGTGGTGGTCGGCCTGCGGTTGCTCGTTCTTCCGCTTCTCAATCCCAAAATGTGGCAGTGGCGGGCTCTTCTGCTCGGTACAACCATGTTCCTGGCTTGGCGTTACATAATTTGGCGCTTCACCGACACGGTCGCGCCGCTGGGCTGGACGGCCGATGCATTCTTCAGCTGGGGCTTCGCGATCCTCGAAGCACTTACCGTCCTGTCCTCGACCATCGCCTTCATCATCCTGTCGCGGGTCAAGGAGCGCAGCCTCGAGGCCGACCGTCATCGCGATTGGTGGAAGCCTGGCCCACCGCCACAGGTCGATATCTTCATAGCGACCTACAACGAGCAGCTTGAGGTGCTGGAGCGCACCATCGTTGGCGCCAAGGCGCTCGGCTATCCCGCCCTTCGGATCTTTATCCTCGACGACGGCCGGCGGGACTGGCTGCGCGCGGTTTGCGAGCATCACGGCGTCGAATATCTGATCCGTCCCGACAACGCCCATGCCAAGGCCGGTAACATCAACCATGCCTTGCAGTTGCGTGCCGGAGATCCGGACGCGCCTGATTTCATTGCCGTGCTCGACGCTGATTTCGTGCCGCATATCGACTTCGTCGAGCGCGTGCTTGCGCTGTTCCATGCGCCTGATGTCGGCCTGGTCCAGACGCCGCAGCACTTCTTCAACCCGGACCCGATCCAGCACAATCTTGGGATTAGCTCGGCCTATCCCGACGAGCAGCGCCATTTCTTCGATAATGTCGAGCCATCGCGCGATGCGTGGGGCATCGCGGTCTGTTGCGGAACCTCGTCGATGGTGCGCGTCYGTGCCGTAGAAATCATCGGGGGCTTTCCGACGG
>NZ_JBFRDQ010000371.1:0-1238 GCF_052113865.1 Allobosea sp. TAB14
GCCTCATAACCGCTCCCGCCGCTGGCGAGGCCAAGTTGCTCTTCGCGGCAGGGCCTTCGCCCGTCATGTGTTTCAGAAGATCGCGGGATTGACGGTTGGCGCCGTTTTTGTCTCCCGCTGGGGGCGATCCATTCGTCAGCATTTGGCTGATGCCGGGCCGAAGGCCGATTGGCCCAGGCTGCGGGCAGCGATCGTCGCGCATGTCTACTACCCCGAACTSCTCGRCGACATTCTTGCTTGCCAGGACCTTCTGCCAGCAGGCACGCCMCTGCACATCACAGTGCCCCCGGAGCGCAGCCATCTCGTGCGCGAGGCGCTCGGCCGCCGTGAGCATGTCGTCGTCCATGAATATGAGAATCGCGGACGAGATATYGCTCCCTTCCTTTCCYTKCTRTCGTCGGGTGCGCTCGATGGCTACGACGCYGTGCTYAAGCTGCATACCAAGCGCAGCCCRCATCTGCTCGAYGGGGAAATCAGGCGCAGATTACTGCTGGACAGGCTYTGYGGCGAYTGGAACGCGCTRTGCCGYGCGCTCGCCGCCTTTGAGCGACCTTCAACRGCAATCGTTGGGTGGAGGCAGTGCTGGCGTGCGACRCCGTCCTACTGGATGGCGAACGAGGCGCGCGTTCRMKRCCTCGCCATSCGYATGGRCGTGGCCGCGGARGCGTTMCGCCTCGGCTTCTTCGARGGCTCGATGTTCTGGTTCAGGCCRGCYTCGCTGGCCGCCCTGCGGGAACTCGATCTCGAGCCCGAGGATTTCGAGCCCGAAGAACATCAGCTCGACGGAACATTGCATCATGCAGTCGAGCGCTGCTTCACGATCGCGGCCTGGGCGCGTGGATATTCGGTGCTCGATCTCAAAGGGAATGCTCTCTGATCGTCGAGCGCGTTTCGGGCATCCTTTCCCAGTGCCACTCAAGCAGCCGACGCAGGCTGGGCGGGATCTGCCATTTCCATCCGATGGCGCCTGCCAGAGCAAATATCGCCAGAACCCATGCGAGCTGGCTGATCCTCAGCAGAATGCGATAGCGTGCGGGCCGATTCATCTCACACCAAAGATCGCGCGCGGCAAGCGGTAGCGTCGCCTATCGCGCCTTCGAAGCAAGGCCAACCACGAAGGAGTAGGGAACCCGGGAGTAATTCTACGGATATGGAGATCAACTTTGTAAAAGGTCTCGGCAAGCAGCTTGCGATACCCGTCTTCTTTGCGGATGATTCGGCCCCGCTCATTATCGAGC
>NZ_JBFRDQ010000372.1:0-2039 GCF_052113865.1 Allobosea sp. TAB14
GGCGAGATCATCGCCGCACCCAATACGATGACGACAAGCGTTCTCAGCCAGACGGCTCGGGTATGGGGCGAAAAGATCCAGGAACTCTTCATGCAAACTGAGCCACGGAACGAACTGAAAGGCGTGGAATTTAGCAACGAAACCTCGCCTCAGGTCAATACTTGCCTGCTCAGTGGAGCATTATCAACCCGGGGCTCCGGATTGATCAGACCGTCTCCATCGCGAGGCCGCTTACCAGCCCGGTGGATGGAAGAGATGGCAGATCATGCTGCCGGCAATGGAGAGGAGCGCTGAARCGCGTGCGGAAAGCCCCGGCATCCTCCGCATCGGTAAAGCTTATGCGGATCCGCCTGTGGTCGGGCTCCCAAAGAATGCGAGCCTGATGCGGGATATRACGATCAATGAGCCATAGCCCAATCTCGTRGAGGCGCTCGTTTAGCATTGTCACGTCGAGCGGTAGATCGACATTGAAAGCGCCTTTCAGTCCAATCCGCGTGGTCACGGCGACGGCAGATTGCTGCACGTCGCCCTCCTGCTYGTCAGGTTCCGATGRTTTCACGGTACGCATGCCTTTCCGGCGYCTTCAATTGCAAAGCCCACCCGYATAGGGCGTGTTTCYTCACGTGATAGCGATTGAAGTCTGGGGAGCCGTCCTCCCACCAGACCGGCCCACGCTCGCCAAGTGCAACCTTGGCAGAACCGACGAGTGCGCGAGCGGCGTTTAGATTGCCGCGCCCGCGCTTGGCCTCTTTGATAGGCCCGGTGAGCATCCATCCGTTCGGCGACAAGTTGATGACGGCGTTCCTTCGGGGGCCGGATTGGTCGAGCGCCAGCGCCGGCGAAAATACTGGGGTATGCGAGCCTACCATCCATGGCGTGCGTCGAGGACGACCTCGAAGTGCGTTACAAACTCCGGCTTGACCAGCAGAAAGCGATCGTCCTCGGGATAATAACGGGCGCGGTTATGATCCGTAGTCGACATAGCCTGCGCGATCCCCGGTGCGGATTTTAGATGCCCAGCGTCGCAAGATCGATGCCGTAGTCATTCYACGCCTCCTACCYACTGACGGACGATCGACTAACGAATTGGTCGCGCCAAAGTTCATGCAGATGCGATGCGCSAAACGCGGAGGGCACTTTCTCTGGATGTCCCATGCGTCGTTCAGAAAAAAGGCCGGCGTCCCAAAGGGAGCCGGCCAAGGAGAAGCCGTGGCGCTGAGCCGAAAGCTTCGAGGGGAACGGCGGGACCAGGCTCCAGCGGGAGGGGGCTGGAGGGGTCAACAAGCCGCTCGCCCAATATGGGTCATGCGTCTGGAAGCGCAATCCGCCATTCAGATAACTATGCCATGCGGCAGGCGCGCGTCGACGCACTAGTCCTGTCACAAATCCGGATCGGTCGAGCTGCAACGGAGATCTGCTCTCCGAAGCTGGGAAGCGCGGCTCGGTTCTCAAAAATTCCACGGATATATCAATCTGTTGAGCTAAAATCGTCGGTCAGAGCCGGTTTCCGGAAGGGCGGCACAACTGAGTCACAGAGCCTCGAGCGATCGCCTCAGAAGCGCTGCGCGCCGAGGTTTGGCTCGGGCAGAGCCCTGCTTCACAGTTGCTGCTTGCGGACKAYCTCGAMAAAGCGTGCTGCCAATCGCGACAGCGGCCGGCTRCGCATGGTCATGAGACAGATCGTGGTGGGGATCTGCGGTTCCAAGGAGAGCTGAGCSARCCCATCGAAACGCTGCGCTTGCGTCAGAAGGCTGTCGATCAGCGTCACATCCCCAGGCTCCACCAGAAGATGAGCGGCTGAAATGCTGTAGGGAACGGTCATGAACGGGGCGGCAGAAGCTCGATCATAACCGGCGCGTGGTCGCTGGTGTGGTCCCAGCCTCGCGGAGCGCGTCGAACTTCCGCGGATTTCAATCGGGGTGCAAGGGTGGGGCTGAGCAGAATATGGTCGAGGCGAAGTCCCGCGYCGCGTTCGAATGAGTTTCGCCAGTACTTCCAGAACGTATAAATTYGCTCTCTCGGATGAAGGTGTCTAACGG
>NZ_JBFRDQ010000373.1:0-1199 GCF_052113865.1 Allobosea sp. TAB14
GCGCGACGCTCGGCACCGTCCCTGCCGTCCCAGGCTATCTCGCCCGAATCCGTGAGATCTGCGACCGGCACGGCGTGCTCTTCATCGCCGACGAGGTGATGTGCGGCATGGGCCGCGCCGGAGCAATGTTCGTCACTGGACAGGAGAACGTCAGACCCGACATTATCACCATCGCCAAGGGGCTGGGCGCGGGCTATCAGCCGATCGCGGCAACGATGGCGAGCGAGCGCGTCGCAGGCGCCATCGAGGCCGGCTCCGGCCTGCTCGCCAACGGGCACACCTATATGAGCCATGCGATCGCCTGCGCGGCTTCGATCGCGGTGATCGAGACAATCGAGGAAGAAGGGCTGCTCGACAATGTCAACCGCATCGGAGGCCTGCTGTCGCGCCGGCTTCACGAGGTCTTCGGGCAGCACCCCCATGTCGGCGATATCAGGGGGCGCGGCCTGTTCCACTCGCTCGAACTGGTCGCCAATCGCGAGACCAAAGATCCCTTCGCCGCGAAGAACCAGCTTGCCGCCAAGATCAAACAGGCGGCGCAGGACCTCGGGCTAATTTGCTATCCGTCGAGCGGTACGGCCGACGGCGTCAATGGCGACCATGTCCTGCTGGCGCCGCCATTCACGATCAATGAGGGCCATGTCGAGGAGATTGTTGAAAAACTCGGGCTGGCCTTGGCGTCGACTCTTCACTCTTCCAAGATCGCCGCCTGAGGAGCGCTCTCGTGTCACGCAAGACGATCCTGACCTGCGCCGTCACCGGCAACCTCACCTCGCGCGAGCAGCATCCCGGCCTTCCCGTCACGCCCGCCGAGATCGCCTCGGCAGCAGTCGAGGCAGGCAGGGCAGGCGCGGCCGTCGTCCACCTCCACGCACGCGATCCGGTCTCGACCAAAGGCAGCATGAATCTCGGGCTTTTCACCGAGATCGTCGATCGCGTCCGGCAGTCGGGCTCGGACGTGATCATAAACCTCTCGACCGGAGAAGGCGGACGCTTCGTGCCCGGCATCGAGGAGCCGGCTGTCGCCGCACCCGGAACGACATTGACCACGCCGGAACGGCGCGTGGCGCATGTCGAGGCGCTGAAACCCGAGATCTGTACGCTCGATCTCAACACGATGTTCTCAGGGACCGCGGTCGTCATAAACACGCCGCGCAACGTCACCGAGATGGCCAAGCGCATCTATGCCGCCGGCGTGC
>NZ_JBFRDQ010000374.1:0-1186 GCF_052113865.1 Allobosea sp. TAB14
GGCCCAGCCGACCTTGAGTCCGGTCAGGATCGCCGGGAAGGCGGCCGGGATCAGGATGAGCCGCACCAGATTCAGGCCGCGCAACCCGTAATTCTGCCCGACCATGCGCAGCGTGTTCGAGACCGAGCGGAAGCCGGCATGGGTGTTGAGCGCGATCGCCCAGAGCACGGAGTGGACGAGCACGAAGATGATGCTGCCGGTGCCGAGCCCGAACCAGATCAGCGCCAGCGGCAGGAGCGCGATGGCGGGCAGGGGGTTGAACATCGAGGTCAGGGTCTCGAGCAGGTCGGCGCCGATGCGCGAGCCGATGGCCAGCGTCGTGAGCAGGGCCGCCAGCACGATGCCGATGCCGTAGCCGATCACCAGCGTCTGCAGCGAGACCAGCGTGCGCTGCGGGATGACGCCGCTGACAATGTTCTCGACGAAGGCCTCGACCGTCTGGCCGAAGGTCGGGAACAGCAGGGGATTGCCGAGCCAGCGGCCATAGAGCTCCCAGGCGACGGCGAGCACCGCGAGGATCACCGCCTTGCGGACGAAGCCGAGGCGATAGATGCGCTCGGCGAGGCCGATGGTCTTGGCGACGACCGGCGCGTCGCTGGAATGGACGTCGCGGATGATTTCCGGGCGGAAGCTGACGAGATCGGTCATGTCGGTCACCTCCGGTTCAATGATGCGCGAAGAGCATGTCGTTGATGCGGGTTTCGAGCGCGGCCTGCGTGCCCGTGCCCATCTCTGCGGCCGGCACGCTGTTGAGCTCGGCCTTGACSTCGCCGGGATGCGGCGAGAGCAGCAGGATGCGGGTCCCGATGCGGATGGCTTCCTCGATCGAATGGGTGACGAAGAGCACGGTGAATTTCGTGTCGTCCCAGAGCCGCAGCAATTCGTCCTGCATCTTGCGGCGCGTCARCGCGTCGAGCGCGGCGAAAGGCTCGTCCATCAGCAGRAYGTCGGGCTCCATCGCCATGCCGCGCGCRATSGCGACGCGCTGCTTCATGCCGCCSGAGAGCGTGTGCGGATAGGAATCGAGCGCCCGCGTCAGGTTGACCTTCTCGATATAGAGCTTGGCCTTTTCCGCTGCCTCCTTGCGCGACAGGCCGCGCGCCTCCACCAGCGGAAACATCACGTTCTCCAGAACGGTCTTCCAGGGCAGGAGCTGGTCGAATTCCTGGAAGACCATCATGCGGTC
>NZ_JBFRDQ010000375.1:0-1104 GCF_052113865.1 Allobosea sp. TAB14
GCGCTATTATGGCCGTGGCGACGGCTATGGCTATGGCCGCGGCTATGGCTATGGTCGACGCTATGGCGGCCCGCCGCCCTGGGCGCCCGCCTATGGCTATCGCCGTCATTATTACGACGATCGCTGGTGAGATGCCCGCAGAGGCCCTTCGTCACGGCCTCTGTCGCACCGGGCCGGAAAGCGGTGTCCGCTCTCCGGCAGAATCCGATGCGATGACGAGAAGATCGATCGCCACGTCACGCCCGTCAGGACGCGCGGCGATCTAGTCGGGCAGGCGATGGCCTGCCAGGAAGGCGGCGACGCTCAGCTTGTGACCGGGCTGGGCGGCGCAGTGCCGCTCGACGGCGTCGATGATGACCTCGTCCGAGAGATGAGGCAGCCGCCTGGGCGATTGCTGGCGCAGGGCATCGACCAGCCAGCGGCCGATGGCGGCATGCATCTCCGCATCCGTCGCCTCCCGCTTCATCCAGAGCTCGCAGGTGATGTAGTCCTGCAGGAACTCGCCCTTGCCCGGCTCGGCCGGCCATGCGGGCGATGGCGCACCCGTTGCCAGGATCRCGGCCAGCACCAGCCCGCGCATCGTCGTCCCTCTCATCGCCATCTCCGGAGCCCCGCCAACCGATCCCGAAGCATCGTCGCGGCGAAGCGGACGCCGGCTCACGTCAAGACGATGCGATGGGACAAGGAAGCGGAGCATGTCGCGATGCCCGTCATCGATCAAGACGGGCGCGGGTTCCGTGGAACGCGTTGAGCAACTCGCGGTATCCGTCCATCGCGTCAGCGCGCCAGCCAGCCGCCATCGACGGGCAGGACGACGCCATGGACATAGGCCGCCGCGTCCGAGGCGAGGAACACCGCCGCCCCGCCCAGCTCCTGCGGCTGCCCCCAATGGCCGGCCGGAATGCGGGCCAGGATCGCCTCGTTGCGCACCGGATCGGCGCGCAGCGCCTCCGTGTTGTTCGTCACGAAATAGCCCGGCGCGATGGCGTTGACGTTGATGCCCTTGCCCGCCCATTCGCAGGCGAGCAGCCGCGTCAGCCCCGCAAGCCCGCTCTTCGACGCCGTATAGGAGGGGATGCGGATGCCACCCTGGAAAGAGAGCAG
>NZ_JBFRDQ010000376.1:0-1091 GCF_052113865.1 Allobosea sp. TAB14
ACCCATCGCTGTCGCCGCTCGAGGTCCTGAAGAGCTGGAAGGAACGCCGCGGCACCCTAAAGCCGATCGATCCGGTGACCGTGAAGGACGCACCCTTCCTGCAGAACAGCATGACCGACGGCGCCGTCGACATCTCGCGCTTTCCCGCGCCGGTCTGGCACCGCAACGATGGCGGCCCCTATATCGGCTCGGGCAGCCTCGTCATCACGAAAGACCCGGACGAGGGCTGGGTCAACGCGGCGATCTATCGCGTGCAGGTGCACGGCCCCGACAGGGTGACGGTCCAGTTCGACCACAAGGGCCGCCATGGCGCGATGATCTCCAAGAAGTATTGGGACCGGGGCGAGCCTTGCCCGATCGCGATCGTGAACGGCCAGGATCCGGCGCTTTTCATCGCCGGCTTCGAATATCTGCCGGAGCGGCACCCGGAATACGCCTTCGCAGGCGCGATCAGAGGCGAGCCGGTCGAGGTCTACGAACTGCCGCTGACCGRCCTGCCGGTGCCGGCCCATGCGGAGATCATCCTCGAAGGCTATCTGCTGCCTTTCGACGAGGCGAATTTGCCCGAAGGGCCGTTTGGCGAGTTCACCGGCTATTACGCCGCCGACAAGCGCCCCGCGCCGGTCATGGAGATCAAGGCAGCCCACTATCGCGACAATCCGATCCTATTGGGATCGCCGCCCCTGAAACCGCCGCGTTTCCATTTCGGCATTCCGTTTCGAGCCGCCAGCATCTGGGGCAATCTCGAGGCCTGCGGCGTCGGCGACGTGGTCGGCGCCTGGCAGCATGTCTCGCAGTTGATGACCGTTGTCGCGATCCGTCAGCGTTATGCCGGGCACGCCAAGCGGGCGGGGCTGATCGCCGCCGCCAACAGCTATATGGGGCGCGTCGTCGTGGTGGTTGACGAGGATGTCGATCCTTCGAACCTCGCCGACGTGATGTGGGCCGTGACGACCCGTGCCGAACCTTCGGAGGATGTCGATATCGTCCGCAACGCCTGGAGCTCGTCGCTCGATCCAAGGATTTCGGCCGCCGACCGCGATTCGGGCCGCACCTCGAACTCCAAGATGATCATCGACGCCTGCATTCCC
>NZ_JBFRDQ010000377.1:0-1087 GCF_052113865.1 Allobosea sp. TAB14
ATGTCGTGCTCGTGGGCGAGAGCGTCGAAGCGCTGGGCGACACCGCCGACGATATCGGCTTTCCCGCTCGGCGTGAGGCGCAGAAGGCGCTCGCGGGTGACGGCGAGTTCGGGTTGCGGCGATGTCCCGGAGATGTATGCGACGATGCCTCTGAGCGACATGGCTGGCCTCCTGCAAAGGAGGCCATCATCGCGTGGCGGTGCATCGCGGGGATAAGTTGCCTGGGGGCGGCCCGAGATCAGCCGCCGACGGCGGTGTATTCGGTCTCGATCGAGGAGGCATGGGCCTCGTGGTCGAAGCCGTAGATATGGATCGAGATCGCCTCGCCCGGCCCGAAATTGCGCATCCGGTGGATATTCGGTCCCGAGGGCAGCATGCAGGCGACATAGCCCGGTTGCCGCTGCTGTTCCTCGGTCGGGACGGCGCGGCTGGCGTCGATGGCGCGATACCAGGTCTCGGTGACGACGCCCGAGACGACGCCGAAGCAGCAGGAGCAGTGGTGATCATGGATCGAGGTGGCGGAGCCCTCGCCCCAGACGATCGCCCAGATGCTGACATTCTCGTCGCCGGCGAGCAGGTTGCGGGCATAACAGCCGGGCTTGCGCTCGAGCGGCAGGCGCTGGATCAGATCGGGCATGGCGACGAGCTCGCGCAGCACGTCACGGGCAGCGGCGAGATAGTCCCGCGAGAGCGTTCCCTCGTTGCTGCGCAGGCTGCGAAGCACCGCGCCCTGCCGCTCCGCGCTCAGAAAACCCTGCATCCCGTCACCCTCTCGATCCGACCAGGAGAATGGTACCGGGAGAGGGCGGGCAGCGGTTTGCAGAGATCGAGAATTTTTTGCTCTTATCGAAATATTATGCCCTTGTTTTCAGAAAACGTGGAAAAGTAATCCCGATGCATGCTTCGCTTAAGAAGTTGGTTCCGAATCTGCCGAGGACATATGGCCAAGCTCGATGCTTTCGACCTGCGCATTCTCGCGCGTTTGCAGGAGGATGCGAGCCTGCCGCTGGCGGAGCTGGCGGAGTCGGTCGGGCTTTCGCCCTCGCCATGCTGGCGGCGGGTGCAGAAGCTGGAGGAGGGCGGATAC
>NZ_JBFRDQ010000378.1:0-1070 GCF_052113865.1 Allobosea sp. TAB14
GGTCGACCATCGGATGCGGCCGGCCGTTTGCGACTTCGAGGCCGAAGCGCGTCAACGTGGCGAAGACGAGCGTCTTGCCATTATGGGGCTCTTCCTCGCGGGTCAGGAGCGCATGCTGCTCCAACAGCACGAGATCCGCGGCGATCGTGTCGTCATAGACGGCGTGCCGCATGGCGCGCACCGCCTTGGTCAGCATCGAGGCCGAGAGGGAATAGTTCGGCACCTCGGAGAGCAGGCGCAGGATGACGAGGCGGCGATCCTTGGCGAGGGTCTCGGAAAGCGAGCTCATGCGCTCTTCTCCAACATGTGCTTGAGGATCAGGCCGAGCGTCGTGTCGATCTTGGTCGTGGTCTTTTCGACGCCACGGATCGTCTCGGTTGAGGTCGCGACCTCCTTCTCGACGCGGCCGATGCGCTCGCCCAAGGCCTGAACCTCCTGGCGATCAGGCAGCTGACGAAGGTCCGCCTCGATCTTGCCGACGCGCTGCTCGATGGCGCGCTCGTTGGTGGCGACGTGATCGCCGAGACTCTTGATCGAGGCCTGAAGCGTCTGCGTCTGCGCGTCGTGCTGAGCCTTCGTCGGGAACTGGCTACGCAGGAAGAACATGCCGATGCCGACCAGGACGGTCAGCGGGACGGAGATGATCCACCAGATGTCCTTTGCGAGCATGATGATGCTCGCCCAGTCGATATCCTTCACGGCACAGCTCCATCCACGGCCGCGACAGCCGCCGCCCGTCTCGTTTCGCAGATGCGCAGGGACGCGCGATCGCGCCCCCAGCTGGTGGTGACCTCGCTGGCGGTCATGTCTCGATCCGGCAGCGAGACCGGCGCAGCGCAATGCTGGCGCGCGGTTGCGGGCAAATCCGGCTTGACGAGCTCAAGCTTCACGGTCGGTTCAGGGTCCGGCGCCGTCGAGCACCCGCACGCGAGCGCGCCGCAGCACAAGATCAGCACCGCCAGCCAAGGCCGCATCGTCCTTCTCCAGTTTCTTCAATTGGTCTTGAAACCGCGCCTCGGCATCGCGGGCGGCAGTGTCGGCTCGCGCCGAGGCACGGGCCTGCTCGGCGC
>NZ_JBFRDQ010000379.1:0-1066 GCF_052113865.1 Allobosea sp. TAB14
AAGGACCCCTACGCTGAAGGACCCCTACGCTGTCTATTCCGCCTGCGGTGCCATTTTTCCTGATGGCGACGGCGACGGCTATGAGAGCCTTTGCCTGAAAGCTAAGCCCGACAACGCCACTGAAATCCGCCAGCTATTCGCCGAAAACTCGTCGCCGCCTTTCGCCTTGATCGACAACGTCGGCGGTGGTCTGTCCTGGCCCACCTTGCGCACCTGCCTCCAGGCGGAATCCGCCCGCGAAATCCTGCTCGCCTTGCTGGCACCCAGCGAACAGCAGGCTGACGCCTTGAACGCCAGCGAAGGCTGGGCTCCCGAGGCGAAAGCGCTCCTGTTTAAGGCTTTGGGCCTCAAGTTGATGACCAAGGGCAAAACCCTATCGTCCATCGCCGACGAGATGTGGCGCTATCTGCTGTTCAGCGAATTCGCCTTCGACCTGCCTTCCGGCCTGCCGCCCGCCTTGTCCAACGTCCCCAGGGCACCCGCTGAGGCCAAAATTTTGGTCGAGGATCTGTGCGACACGCTGCGCGGCAATATCTCAAGCCGCAGCGAATACATCGCGCGTGCCGAGTGCGTCGAAAGCGAACTCGACCTTCCCAAGGTCTGTTATGACATCATTGATCTCGGCAAGCGCGACACCTTCCCCTTCGAGGAGCGGACTTTTCTCGTCGAGACCGCAAAGGCTATTTGCGCCGAGGAGATGGACCGAGCCAAGCAGATCATCGGCCGCCACGGCGCTTCGGTCTGGATCGGCAAGGGCGAAAACCAGGCGCAATGGGGGCTCGTCGATGCTGGCCTCCGGCTTTCCGTGGCTTGTGACGACGCTGAACGCCAACTCATCGAAAACGCACGCAGCCTTGAGGCGCTGGTTAGTCATTACGCGACCGCGCTTCAAGACGTCGATCGGCTGCAACGCGAGTTCGAACAGGCGGTGGGCGATTACATTCCAGATGACAATGCGCTGACTGGGGCCGTCCAACATGCTCGCAAACGCTATGCGAAGCTGGCCGAAAAGGTTCAGATGATTTTTGTCAAACACTTGGAAGCGACCGGCTGGCCTGTTCAGGGT
>NZ_JBFRDQ010000380.1:0-1051 GCF_052113865.1 Allobosea sp. TAB14
GCCAGGTCCATATCGGCAAGGTGCCGCCCTATTCGGTGGTCGTGCCGGGCTCGCTGCCGGGCAAGCCCTTCCCTGACGGCACGCCGGGCCCGGCGCTGTCCTGCGCCGTCATCGTCAAGACG
Organism: Allobosea sp. TAB14; assembly: GCF_052113865.1. NCBI lineage: Bacteria > Pseudomonadati > Pseudomonadota > Alphaproteobacteria > Hyphomicrobiales > Alloboseaceae > Allobosea > Allobosea sp. TAB14. The sequence continues at coordinate 123 of NZ_JBFRDQ010000380.1, forward strand.
GTCGACGCGCAGACGCGCTCCAAGACCGGCATCAACGAATTGCTCAGAGACTGAGAACGCGTACCGTCATTCTCGGGCGAAGCGCAGCTTCGACCCGGGAATCTCCGGCAGGAGATGCTCGGGTCGAGCCCGAGCATGACGGGAGGGTGATCGCTCAGCCCACGGGCGAGGGAGCGCCGGTTCCCTGCGGCGCCGGTGCGGCGTCGGCTGCCGGCGGCATGGTCGCGTGGGCATCGGCCAGCGCGTCGCGCAGCTTCTGCTCCTGCGAGCGGTCGAGGGAGGTCTTGAGAACGGTGCCGCCGGTGCCGCGGATCGCCTCCAGCACCTTGTCGCCGGTCACTTTCTTGACCAGCACGAACAGCGCCGCATTGCCGGGCTGCAGGCTGCCGGCGAGGTCCTTCATGAACTTGTCGTCGATGCCGTAATCGGTCAGCGCGCCGCCGAGTGCGCCGGAAGCCGCGCCGAGCGCGGCGCCGAAGAGCGGCATCAGGAAGATCGCGCCGATCAGCAGCCCCCAGAACGAGCCGGAGACCGCGCCGAGCGCCGTGGTGTTGAGCAGCTGGTTGAGCTTCACCTTGCCGTCTTCATGCATCACCGCGATGGCGGCGTCGCCGATCTCGATCAGATATTCCTTCTGCAGGCCGATGAGCTTCTGGCGCATCTCCTCGGCGCGGGCCTCGGTCGGATAGACGATGACGACGAGATCGGACATGGCGGCGCTCCTGCTGCAAAGGCGGTGAGCCTGCCTCGGGCAGATGACAGGCAGATGGAAACGCGCCGCCGCCGGCCCGGTTCCGTCACTCCATCGCCGCGGCGGCCGTCGCAGCCTCGGCCGCCCCGCCGCGCAGCGGCAAGTCCTCCATCCAGGTGATGAAAGCGAAGGCCAGCGCGAAGCCGAGGAAGGCCGCGCCGAAGACGTAGCGGAACAG
>NZ_JBFRDQ010000381.1:0-1039 GCF_052113865.1 Allobosea sp. TAB14
TATTAATGCTGAGCAAATGATGGAAATTTATGCTCACTATGGGAATCGAATATTCAATAATAAATACAATATTGGTTATTGGCACTGGGAATTACCTGATTTCCCTGATCAATGGACAGAAAGTTTTAGCCTAGTAGATGAAGTTTGGGCACCTTCTACATTTGTTGCAGAAGCGATTTCAATTAAAAGTCCAGTTCCCGTTATTCGTATTCCCCACAGTATTGAAGTGAAAATAGAACAATACAGAAACAGAAGTTATTATAATCTTCCTGAAGATACATTTTTATTTTTAACCATGTATGATGTAAAAAGCTATCAGGAACGTAAAAATCCACAAGCGTCAATCGAAGCTTTTAAAAGAGCTTTTGGTAAGGATGATATTAATGTGGGACTAATTGTTAAAGTGAACATTAGTAATGCTGAATCTAATGAAATGAAGTTATTAGAAAAATTAATCGATGACTATACAAATATTTACTTAATAAAAGAGGTACTATCAAGAAATGATATAAATGCATTAATCAATGTATCAGATAGTTTCATATCCCTTCATCGAAGTGAAGGTTTTGGTCTTGGTTTAGCAGAAGCTATGTTTCTGAGAAAACCAGTCATTGGAACGAATTGGTCATCTAATACAGATTTTATGAATGATAGTAACTCATGTCCAGTGAAATATGAACTAGTAAAGCTTGGCAGCACTTTTGGGCCATATGAAGCGTATCAGTATTGGGCAGAGCCAGACGTTGATCATGCGAGTTATTATATGAAGAAACTAGTTAATGAACCAGATTATCGTGATGAGATTGCTAAAGAAGGCGAGCATACGATAAAAACAGATTTTTCGCCAGAGCAAGTAGGACAACTCATGACGAAACGCTTGGAATACATAATGAAATGGAATAATGGAGGTTAATATGACAATTACTTGTGTAATTATGGCAGGGGGCAAAGGCGAGCGTTTTTGGCCAAAGAGTCGAACTAACCTGCCGAAGCAATTTTTAAACATATCAGGCAATAAGTCTATGATTCAACAATCAAT
>NZ_JBFRDQ010000382.1:0-1037 GCF_052113865.1 Allobosea sp. TAB14
TTCGACGACTTCGTGAGGCTCGTCGTGCCCGTCTTGCAGGAGCGCGGACTGTTTCGCGAGGATTATTCGGGGGTGACCTTGCGCGACCATTTGGGTCTGCCCGTGCCCGAAAACCGGTTCACGGCAGCCCGCGCGGCCGGCTGATCAGCCTGCGGCGCGGCAAGCTTCCACAAGCGCGCACGAGGCCGTTTCGATGCGGCCAGCCGGAACGCCGGCGCGCTGGAGAACCAGATGGAGGTTTGCGCCGATCACGCCGGCTCGCAGCGGCTCTGCCTCGCGAACGATCCCGAAGCGATCGGCCATGCCGTAAAGCGTCGCACAGACGATGCGCTCGGACAGGAGCTCGACTGATTTCAGGCTCTCGCGCCCGGCCCAGGCCTGAGGCTCGTCAGGTCCGAACAATTTCCAGGCTCTCCGGGCCGCCCGCAGATGGCGGACGACGCCTTCCGTCCATGCCACCGTCGAGGCTGCCGCCGTCTCGACATGTTGCAGCGTCAGCCGGCGGCCGGTCCTGCCGCACCAGCAGGCGAAGAGCAGCAGGTTCACGTCGACGCCGTTCTCGTCCTGAAGCGTCAGGCAGAGCTCGCAGACACCGGGCTCCGCGTAGACGCGCAGCGCGAAGCGCCAGAACGGCGAGTCGAGATCGAAGGCGCGGTCGGCTTCGGCCTCGTCCATCATGTCCCGCTTTCGCCCCAGCGTTTCAGCCCGCCGACATCCAGCCCGAAGAGATCGAGCGCGCGTCCCACCGAATGACGCACGATGTCGTCGACGCTCTCAGGCTTCGCGTAGAAGGCCGGAACGGGTGGCATGACGATGGCGCCGGCTTCTGTGACCTGGACCATGCTGCGCAGATGGCCGAGATGCAGCGGCGTCTCGCGCACCATCAGCACGAGCTTGCGCCGCTCCTTCAGCACGACATCGGCCGCGCGCGTCAGCAGGCTCGAGGTCGTGCCATGCGCGATCTCGGACAGCGACCTGATCGAGCAGGGCGCGACGATCATCCCGAGCGTCTTGAACGAACCACTGGAGATCGGCGC
>NZ_JBFRDQ010000383.1:0-1030 GCF_052113865.1 Allobosea sp. TAB14
CTCATGATCTCGATATCATCGTACCCGACGATCGATATGTCGTCCGGCAATCGCAGCCCCATGGCCAGCGCTTCCAGGACCGCCCCGACGGCCAGGTGAGCATTTCCGCAAACCACAGCCGTGGGACGCGGGTTTGTCTCCATGATTTTGCGAAACAATGCGCGGCCTTCGGCGACGGTCCATTGGCCCATGGCGAAGTGCTGTGGGCGGACAGCCAGGCCACGCTGTGCCAGCGCGTCACGCAGACCATCAAGCCTTGCGCTGGCCCGATCATTGTTCATCGTCGACTGAGCGATGGCTCCGAACCGGACATGGCCCAAATCGGCCAAGTAGTTCGTCATCATCACGAGCGCTTTATGATTGTCCGGGCCGATGCACCTTCCATTCGCCTTACCATCGTAGACGAAGGTGTTGACGAACGGCATCTCCCGCCGAGCCAGCAGGGGCTCCAGCTCGGGATGGTGAGCCTGTCCGACCAGGATCAATCCGTCGACACCACGCTCCACAAACTTGYGTACCTGGTGGAGTTCCAGCTCGGGATCGTATTCGGAACACGCCAGAAGCAGGGTATAACCTAGCTGCGATAGCTCCGACTGAATCGCATGTGTCGCGTTTGCGAAATCGCCGACAGACAGAGCTGGAAAGACTGCGCCGATTGTCTGCGAGCGCCTCGTGCTGAGTGCCCGAGCCGCACCATCCGGCACCCATCCCAATTCTTTGACGACCACGGCAATGCGTTCGCGTAGGTCGGCCGAAACAACGTCTGGATTGTTGATCGCGCGCGATACCGTCGCTGTTGAAACTCCCGCGAGCCGAGCAACCTCGCGCAAGCCCACGCTGCGGCGCGAATCTGCTTCCGCCACAGCGCCAGTGTCAGAGTTCGCTTGCTGCACGGACTTCGGTCTCGGCATGAATTCAAACGGCTCCGTTGCGGCTTCAGGCGAGTTGGCTTCGCGCCAGCCCGAATTGAAGGCGATAGATGCCACAATCACGCTGTGGCTCGAAGCCCACGGCAAGGCCGCCCATGGAC
>NZ_JBFRDQ010000384.1:0-1028 GCF_052113865.1 Allobosea sp. TAB14
GTCCGCCACGAAGTGAGCGGCCAGCCGCGTATCGCGGTCCTAGCAACGCTAAGCGACCAACTAGAAAGATCGAACGATGACTGACACCTCCGCCCCCGGCGATGCCGGGGGCTTCGAACGACGCGCGCGTGAAAACCAGGCGGAGCGCAGAGCCAACCTCAAGACCACCTACGACTTCATCGTCTGCGGCGCCGGTTCATCGGGATCGGTGGTCGCGCGCCGCCTTGCCGAGAATCCGGCCTGCAGCGTCCTGCTGATCGAGGGCGGACCCGACGACGAAGCAGAGTCCGTGCTGGATCCTGCTTTATGGCCCACCAATCTCGGGACTGACCGCGACTGGGGATTTCAGGCCGAGCCGAATCCGCATCTCGGCGGTCGGGCTCTCTCGATGTCGATGGGCAAGGGCCTCGGCGGCGGCTCCAGCGTGAACGTCATGGTCTGGGCACGCGGCCACCGCAGCGACTGGGACCACTTTGCGGCGGAGACGGGCGATCCCGCTTGGAACTACGCCACGGTTCTGGACATCTATCGCCGGATCGAGAACTGGCAAGGTCGACCCGACCCGAAATACCGCGGCACGAGCGGGCCGATCTGGGTTCAGCCCGCCAAGGACCCGAGCCCCATCGCCGGCGCCCTGCTGAAGGCCGCGGACGGTCTCGGCATCCCTCGTTTCGATCATCCCAATGGCGAGATGATGGAAGGCGCGGGCGGGGCTGCCTATGCCGACATGCTGGTTCGCAAGGGGCGACGACACTCCCTATATCGAGCTTATGTCCGGCCGATCGCCGATCGTCCAAACCTGACGATCCTGACCGAGACCGTCGTCCGGCGCATCCTGTTCGAGGGGCGCCGCGCTATCGGTGTGGAGATCGAACGAGCCGGCTCGATTTCGGCTATCACGGCAAGCACCGAGGTCGTGATATCGACGGGGGCGATCAACACGCCCAAGCTGCTCATGCTGTCCGGCGTGGGAGATCGTGACGAACTCGCGCGGCTCGGCATTCCCGTCGTCCAGCACCTCCCAGGCG
>NZ_JBFRDQ010000385.1:0-1024 GCF_052113865.1 Allobosea sp. TAB14
CCCCTCCTCGCTGAGCGTGAATTCGATACTCCGAGCTAGATGGCTCGTTCCTCGAATGATGAGCCAAGAGCCGAATGACGTCGCTATGGGCCGAGAGCAGGCACGTCAACTTCATGAGAGGTGTTGCCACGAACCCGGTGGTCCAGAATTAACGCCGCGGCAGGATCCCTGCGCTAGTTGGACGACATGGAAAACCCCTTCTTGATCGCAGCCGGTATGATAGCCGTGGTGGTGCTTGCCTGGCTCGCTTCCAAAAGGTGGGACTGATCCGGAGAAGACGCAGCCCAGCTCAGCCACGCGGCAGGCACACCGTCGCTGCGCATCATCGCTCGCGTTCTGCCCGGCCCAATCGCTCGGWGCCAGGCCTTTTTCGTTTYAGGCGGTGTCGYGGYAACKCCKTGCGGGCGYTGTGACGGACTGGCGGTGTGTTTCCATTRCCRTGCAGACGCGAGACAATGTGTGAATTGCCTTCAGAACCTGACGGCGAGCACGCCTTTGAAGGAATGGTCCTGGGCATCCTCGGCGAGCTGGCCGGTATAGCTCACGCCGAGGGTCGCGTTACGGGCGATGGCAAGATCGAGCCCGGCTTCGACCATGGCTGCATCGCGCGCGATCGGCAGGCCCGCAACGGTGAACGTGCTGGACCCGGCRAAGGCGAGCGTCGCCTTCGGATCGACGTCACCGAAGGCGTGGCGCCAGGCCAGACCGCCGCGCAGCGTCACGGCCATGCCCTGGAGATCGAGGCTGGTCGCTGCCCGCAAGCCGAGYGTGGAATAGCCGACGCCGGTATCGTCGCCCCGGCCGGTGAGCRCGGTAGCGGCGCCGGYCTCGCTGAATCCGTCGCTRTGCAGGTTGACATAGGCCAGCCCGGCGAACGGTTCAAACGCGGCGCGMCCAAGCTCGATGCGATACCCGACCTCGCCGAAGACCTGGGCGGTCGCGGCATCGTAGCTCGCACGCGGAATGCTGCCGAGGAAGGCCGAGGTCACGGCGCGCCGCGTCTCGATATCGTGCCAGGTGTAGC
>NZ_JBFRDQ010000386.1:0-1023 GCF_052113865.1 Allobosea sp. TAB14
GTTCGCAGACGCCGCCTATGGCAAGAAGTCGGATGGCGGCTTCGGCCGTTCCTCCGGAAACGAGTTCAGCTTCCTGGCGGGCTTGCGCGTCTATTTCGGCTCCAGTGGCACCAACGACGTGTCGCCGTGGCTCGGCGAGAAGACCCTCATCCGGCGCGACCGCGAAGACTATATGCCGACCTATATCGACCGCGATGCGGGCGACCTGCCGAAGGCGCGTCAGAACACGGCAGCTGGCCTGCCTGGCGCGCCCGGTGCTCCCGGCGCGCCCGGTGCTCCCGGTGCTCCCGGTGCTCCCGGTGCTCCTGGTGCTCCTGGCGCTCCCGGTGCTCCCGGTGCTCCTGGCCCTGCCGGCCCTGAAGGCCCTTCCGGCCCTTCCGGCCCTGCCGGCGCGGACGGCGCAGAAGGCCCTCAGGGCCCTCCCGGCCCTCAGGGCCCTCCCGGCCCCCAGGGCCCTGCCGGCCCTCCCGGCGTTGCCCCCCCGTGAAATCTCGAGGGGGCGGAGCTCGGCAACGACGTCCCCCGATGGCTCAGTTCGTCTCTTGGCCAACGCGTCAAACCCCGCTGACTATCGTGCTTCAGGGCTCCGCCGGCATTAGCTGGCGGAGCCCTTTGCCCGCCCGCATTAATTCGGTGAGAGCAAGTGTTTGAGATCGAAGCAGAGCTGTGGGGGGAATTGCCGCCGGCGGCGCAAGAGCGTGAGATCTATCGGGCTGCTCAGGAATATCACGCATGGCTGCGCTCGCTCCCCCTGGGACAGCGCTGGGCAGAGCGGATACGGACCGAATTGAAAGTCGCTCGAGCATACAGAGCCGCGCTTCGCGAAGTTCAGATCGAACCTTTCCATAAGGGGCTTAAGCGTTCTCAAACGCGCCTCTTGAAGCTGCGGATTGAGCGCGCGACCGGTATTGTGCCGGGCCAGGCCTAACTGAAGTCCAGGACGGTCACAGGTCTGCGATAGTCGGAAGCGAGGCTTCATCTTCGTGATTAATTGTCGACGATTACAGCCATAGTTCCTCTTGC
>NZ_JBFRDQ010000387.1:0-1012 GCF_052113865.1 Allobosea sp. TAB14
CTTCAAGGATCGCTGAGTTTCCTCTTCTGGGGATAAGACTATGCCAGTTCGGCAGTCCGGAGAGAGTTGATTTTCTGTAGGGTAGGCCGCGAGTAGACTTGGTGGTCGACGGCAGGAGGTCCTTTACAGCATGGAGTATCCGGCTCCCGCGGCCCATGCCGTCTATGAAGTCAATCCATCAGAGGCATGTGGCGAAGGGACGATGCCGAGTTGGCCCTACCACGTGGCCCGGTGGCTGTTTCGCGAGCCGATCGACATTGCGATCACTGCTGCGCTCGCCGAAATCGGCGAACTTGCGGCGGCGGATCGCGCCTGGATGTTCGAGTACGACGCCGAGTTGCTCCGTTTCCGCAACACGCACGAGTGGAGCCGGCAAGGCGTCCGCTCGTTCGTCGAGGATCTGCAGAACACGCCCGTGGCGATGATCGCCTGGCTCCACCAGTTTCTGGTGAAGGGCCAGGCCGTGATGATCAACCGTGTTGCCGACCTGCCCCGCCCGGCCCGCGCGCTCCAGGTCGAGATGCTCAGGCAAAACGACAAGAGCGTGCTCAGCGTGCCGGTCTTTCACGAGGGACGATTGCGCGCCTGCATTGGCTTCGATGCGACCACCACGATCCGGCGCTGGCCGCCCGCCGACATCAATGCGCTCTTTCAGTGCGCCGAGCTGATTGCGCTGGCGCGCTATGGTTCCTTCCAGGACGGACGCTCCCTTGCCGGCACCTCGAGACCGTTCGTCCCGCTGATCTATCTGCGCCGGCCGGGGCAGACCATCGGGGTCGAGCCGCAAACCATCCTCGGCGTCCGGTCTGCGCGTGACTATGTGAAGGTCTGGCTGCACGACGGTTCGGCCGTGCTGGATCTACGCCCTCTCGCGCTCTGGACCGGAATGCTGCCCTCGGCGTCCTTCCTGCGCATCCACCGCACGGCGGTCGTCAACCTGCAACATGTCAACGGCCTCGACCGACGCGCCGGCGATCGCTGGACCGTCGGCCTCAACCGCGTGGCCGAGGGC
>NZ_JBFRDQ010000388.1:0-1010 GCF_052113865.1 Allobosea sp. TAB14
GCATTGCGCGGCCTTGCGGTCAGGTCGCGGCCGTTGCGGTAAGCGCGGATATGCTCTGTCAGACCGCTGCGGCGGCCCAGCCCGAGCGCCCCGGCCTCCTCCGGCGTCACGATGAACCCGGCGCCGTGCAGCTTCACGCCCGGTGAGCACAACCCGTGATTGGCGCGCAAGGCGTTTGTCTTGGTGAGATCGGCGCCGATCGTCAGATCCGCATTGATCCGCCCCTGTCGCTCGGCTAGCTCGATTTGCGGTTGGTCCGTATCGAGCCCCGCTTCCGAGACCAGCTCGAGCAATCGGCCGTCATGCTGCCCGGCCTCGACCACGGTCATCGCAATGCGAACGGCGGCGGTATCCTTTCCCGCCTTGGTCCAGGGATGATCCGCAATCGCCATGACGAGCGAGATCGGGCGCTCGGCGATAAGATGCCGTTCGAGGACGCGCCTCTGGAAGACCTGTGCGATGGAATTGGTGGTGACGAAGCCGAATCGGCGCAGCCGGGCTTCCGGCCGGGTCGCCGCGGTCGCGGCGCGATCCACCCAGTACATCACGAAATCGGCGCTCTCGTTGATATGGGGATAGATTTGGCGCAGGCCCGCGACATATCCGTCGCCCAGCCGGCGACGCAGATCCTTGCCGCCGATGAAAGGGGGATTGCCGACGATGAAATCGACCTCCGGCCAGGGCGCGAGATGCACATCGGGCGGAGCCACCGCCCGGCCCAGTAGGGTCGCCGGAACCGGCCAATTCGCCCATGAGATCAAGGCGTCGCAGGTCCGGATCTGCTCGAGCTTCTTCAGGATCGGTTCTTGCGGCGCATAGGCTCGGGTGCGCAGATGCCATTGCAGATAGCCGATCCACAGCATCAGATCGGCGATGGCGGCAGCGCGGGAATTCGCGTCGAGACCGAAGAACTGCCATGGACCGACGCCCCGCGCGCCGAATCCGCCGAGATGTTCCGCCGCGCCGAGTTCGGCCGCGGCCTCCAGCACCTCGCCTTCCAGCCGCTTCAT
>NZ_JBFRDQ010000389.1:0-1381 GCF_052113865.1 Allobosea sp. TAB14
GGCGGACTCGGAGGGCACCTCGCTCGAGGACGGATGGCACCCCCACATGATGGTCTATGCGCCTTACGCGGTGGCGAATTCGCTGGGCGTCAATCCGTTCGGAGCGATGCCGATCGTCGGCGACGATGCGGGCACGCCCTTCGCCGTCATCTACATCTCCGTGGACCCGAAACTTGCGGTCATGCCACGCGAGAAGTAGCCGCCCTGCCGCGCGCGCGACAGGAGCCAAGCCTGCCCGCCGGCGAAGGCGGACAGGCTTGGACCGACGCTCTCCGCACCAGCCCGGGCGAATGTACCTCGCGCGGTGGCAGCTTCATGAAGCGCAAGCCCACCCGTGCTGAACCTCGTCAGACAGCCCCCTGACAATATAGGCGCTTCTTTTTTCGGGCTTTGCCACACTCGACCTCGCGGGCCTGTTCAACGCCCGGTCATTCATGCCGAGGGCTGAATTCTAAGCCGTCGCCACAACCGCCTAATCCATCAGAATCGATGCCAGTTTCAAGACTGTAGCATGCCAGCGATATGAGATGGCTGAAGCGCCTCAAGCCGCTACGCCCTTTCCGCGGCCTCTTGCCGGACGAACACACAAGATCGCGATCACGTCACACCGCGCCTCAAGAGCGAAAGCGGCATGCTCGGCCGCGCCAAGGACGTTCCGCAGGAAAGTGCCTTTTCTTTCCATGTCGCGCTTCAGTCGACAGTTGCCGACATCTGGATCGATGGCAGGCACGCACTGACGACGTCGGCGAATCCCGGCGCCACATTTCTGTTCGATCTGAGCAGCAACCCGGTTTCAGAGATCCACGTCCCTTTCGACCTGCTTCGATTTTACATCTCTCAGGCCTCCATCGACGAATTAGCGTCGGATCGAGGGCTTGTTGGTTCGGTCCGACTTAGAGATCCGCAACTGGGTGCATATGATCGCGTTCTGTTCGGGTTGGCGACCGCACTCGTGGACAAGGTCGAGGACGCAAGCGAACGCAGCGCTCTTTTCATCGACCATATCGGCCTTGCGTTCCATGCTCACGTGATCGACGTCTACGGGAACGCGGTGACCACGCCAAAATTCGTCACCGGCCGCCTGACGACATGGCAACTCCAGCGAGTTCTGGATTTTCTCCTGGCTCATTTGGACGGCGACCAACCATTGCCGAACTGGGACGAGAGTGTGGGCTTTCACCCGGCTATTTCTCGCGAGCGTTTCGCAACACGACGGGATTCAGCCCTCATCAATGGCTGATCAGAAAGCGGATCGAGCGGGCGCGCGATATTCTCCGTTGCGGCCGGCTTGAGCTTGCGGATATCGCCGTCGCCTGTGGCTTCGCCGACCAAAGCCACTTCACGAATGTCTTCGCCAAGCTCGAGGGCGTCAGTCCCGGAC
>NZ_JBFRDQ010000390.1:0-1706 GCF_052113865.1 Allobosea sp. TAB14
GACAGCGTCGCGATCATGATGAAGGTGCTGGTGGTCGAACTCGCCCCTTTTTTCTTCGGGCTGGTCTCCAAGTCGATAGCAGCCGCCCAGCCCTAGAGTTCGATCCGATCGTTCTCCCCGACGGAGCGGATTTGCTGATGCGCCCGGTTCTCCGCGGCCTCTGCAAATACGAGAGCCTGATCGACGGCACTCTGACGCTCTGCGACGTCGCCGACATGAACGACGCCATCACGGCCATGGACGAGAACGCCTGGCGCGCCAACGAAGCGAGCAAACCCCGTGGCTGAGACGATCAGGGAGTTCCTCGTCAGCCTGGGCTATCAGGTCGACGGGGCCTCGGAGAGCAAGTTCAAGAACAGCGTGGCGACCGCCACGAAGGGGGCTGTTGCCCTCGGGCTCTCCCTGACCGCCGCTGCGACGGCTGTCAGCGCCGCCGTGACCAAGATCGCGGCCGGCTTCGACGAGATGTTCTTCATGAGCCAGCGCGCCGGCGCGTCGGTTCAGAACATCAAGGGGTTGAGCTACGCGGTTTCGCAGCTCGGCGGCTCCTACCAGGGCGCGCTCGCCTCGATCGAGAGCTTCGCGCAGAAGATGCGGAGCAATCCGGGCTATGAGAGCCTGGTGAAGTCGCTCGGCGTCGCCACCCGAGAGAACGGCAGGCTGCGCGAGACGACAGCGATCGTTGAGGATCTCGCCAAGGCGCTATCGAAGAAGCCGCAATACGTCGCGCTTCAATATCTCGAGGCTCTCGGGATCGACGAGCGGACCTACAATGCCATCAAGTCTGGCGACCTCACCCGGTTCATGGAAGAGTATGCGGCGAAGGCCCGCGCGCTCGGCGTCGATCAGAAGCAGGCGGCCGATATCGGCAACCAGCTCACGCAGGCTTGGCGGTCTCTGGGCGCAACAGCGGAACTGATCGGCGCGAAGCTTGAGCAGACGCTGGGCCGCTCGCTGGCCTCGTTCGTCAAAGAGACGCCGGCTTGGCAGGCCTTCGACAAGATCGCGCAGTCCCTGACTGGGCAGAGCGGCTTGCAGGTTGCGCTTGAAGCCTTCGCTGTCTGGCTCGTCGGGTCGTGGCTGCTCCGCATCCTGGGCGCATTCACCGCTGTCGGTGCCGGCTGGGGCGCGATGCTGCTCAAGCTCGGCATCAATCCGCTGGCGCTCGGTGCGGCAGGTGTCGCTGGCATAGCTGCGGGCGCTTATGCACTCAACGAAAGCGACAAGGACTTCAACGCTCGCAGGAAAGCGATCGAGAACCCAGGCGGCCGAAACCCCTTCGCCGCTATTGATGAGCGCGATGCTAAGCGATATCCGAAGGACGAACGGAACTGGTGGCAGCGCACGATGCCGAGGTTCATGGGCGGCCAGGGCGCGCCTGCTGGCGGCGGTGGGCGTGGCGACAGCAATGCGCCGATCCGCGGCAGCACCTTCACTCAAAAGGCGCCCGGCATCATCAATCGCCTGATGGCTGACTTCGGGTTCACCCGCGAGCAGGCCGCCGGCATCGTCGGCAATCTGGGCCACGAGAGTGGCGGCCTGAACGAGCTTCAGGAGCGCAATCCCACTTCTGGGCGTGGCGGTTATGGCTGGGCTCAGTGGACGGGGCCGCGCCGGCGTGCCTTTGAAGCATGGGCGGCAGAAAAGGGCCTCGATCCGGCATCCGACGAAGCCAACTATGGGTTTCTGCGCCACGAGTTGCGTAC
>NZ_JBFRDQ010000391.1:0-1107 GCF_052113865.1 Allobosea sp. TAB14
ATCCAGAAGGCAGCGACGCCCTGCGTGACGGCAGACGCGTTGAAAAACGCGTGCCATTCCTGTGCGGTTCGCGCCGAATTGTGGGGGGCGAGGAAGCGGTTCAGGTGATCCCCAAGCCTCAGCGCATCCCGCGCCTCGACGCGGTGGGAGAGAATCGCCAGCTCAACGAACCTAGAGTCGCTCAGAACGTCGATCCCGACCTGTGGTCCCATCGGAAGGACTATGCAGACCCGGCGACCGCTGCGCGCGATCTCGCGGGCGAAGTTTAGAAGTTCATTGAGCCTGCCGGCCCAATCGCTCTGGTCGAAGATCAAAACACAAGGAACTTCGTAAAGGCGGCCGACCTCGTGCTGCGCGCCATCAGCGCCGATCAGTCTCGTCAGCAGGCCCGACACCTCAAGCCCGGACGGCGAGGATGGGTTTCTTCGCGCCACCAAGGTCGGGTACCCCGCCGCCGCCGCCCTCCAGCCGAGATCACGCACGAACGTCGTTGCGCCCGCTCCCGGTTCGGTGCTGACATACAGGATGCGATTGGCCTCGACGCCGGTCCTGTCGAGCGTTCGAAGTCGGTGGCGGAGCGTCTCCCAAGCCCGCGGGTCACGTTGCCACGGCAGACCCGCCGCGTAGGGGCGCCATGACGCTGCGGGATCAGCGAAGAACCCCTCGACCTCACTGGCGGTAAGATCTTCCGGAAGGATAGGTGTCAGCGCGTCGATACATCTTCCCAGAGGTCGGTGAGACCGGTCGGTATCGCGAAGGCTCCCGCGGCGACTACGACGAGCTGACGCACCGATCGCTTGCGCAGCTCTTGCAGCATGGTCAGGCGCCGAGTGATCGCGGCCAGGCCGGTTCGACGCTGTCCGCTTCTGCCGTTGAGCAGCAGCACCGCAAGGTGTCGGGGCGGCAGGAGCACGTCCGCGGGATCGGTGTCGACGATGTGCAGAAGGCCGCGGCGACGCACCAGTGGATCGTCAATAGGCTCCGGCACCTCAAGACCGCTTAGGAACCCCTCGTCGGAACGATCCGACAGCACGACACTCCAAGGAAGCCGCGCGATGGCTACCAAAGTTTCTGGATCCGCGGCCTCGTCGCCGGATAGCCACAATG